>NZ_AXAB01000036.1:0-92496 GCF_000472645.1 Bradyrhizobium sp. WSM2254
GGGCTTGCGGTGGACGCGGCAGCGTCGGGCACGAGAGGCGTGGGGCAGGGCGGATTGCTCTCCGTGAGCCCCAAGGCTTCGTGCGGACGAACGGCGCTGACAGGTTCGTCTCGCCAGCAGGTTTCCGGCTCCGTCGACAGGGCTGGAAAAACCGCGGCGAAATGGCGGGCCGTGCGTACGGCAAAACCGTGTGGTCCTGGCCGTCGTTGCTACGGTCAAGCTCTTGCGGAGGCGGCAGTCGCGTCAACCGGCGCGGCGTCGGTGAATTCCGCGAAGGCGAGGGAGGCCAAAAGGAACTCGGCTCCCGGGAGAGCACGGCATAAGCCGTCCAACCACTGCGCAGGGAGGGCCGAGTGATTGGCTACACCTGTATGCTGCTGTGCGGTTTCTCCTGCGTGTGCTTTTCGCGCAGCGGACCGCGGGTGCNAGGTCAGCACCCGGCCTTCCCTGCGCCCTCTTGGTTTAGAGGGTGGAGNGACGAAGCAAAGCTCGGGCGAAATGCGCCGCGAGGACGGGAAGGCGTGTCTGCAACCACACCCTCGCTGTCATCGCCCGGCTTGACCGGGCGATCCAGTACTCCGAGACGGCAGTGATGGAGCCGAGAGGCTGCGGCGTACTGGATTCCCCGCCTTCGCGGGGAATGACAGTGCGACTTGGAGAAGAAGCCGATGCACCTTGCTCCGTCATTGCGAGCGCAGCGACTTGTCCGCCGAAGCTTTAGCGAAGGCGGAAGCAATCCAGAATCCCGCCGCGGCGGCGGCACCTCGTTCTAACGCTGCGACACCTGCACGGGACGTCGCGGCATTTTGTCGTGCATTTGTGAAAATGCGTGATCAGCTTCCGGATGGGCGGAACATCACATCCGCGTTGAGGTTGCTGCGAAATCGTCCTGCTGCGCCGATGTGAATGTGCCGGAGCGATAGCTGCGCGCGTGGACAGCCGCCGGCAGATGTCCGATAATGCGTTCCGGAAATTGCGGGGCGCTGTGGCCTGCACTTGGACTCCGCGGAAGGAATGACCCGATGACACAGGCAGGCGCCTACGGACAGAGGCTCGGGCAGTTCCTGCGCTTGAAGGATGCGCCGCCCTCGCTGGTCACCCGCTCGCTGCGCAGCGCCGAGCTTGCGATCACCGAAACCCGGAATGACAACCCGGTGGCTGGCCTGTCCGGATCGCTCGCCGCCGAAGACGCCTTTCTCGTCAGCCTGAAGCTCCACGACTACCCGGATTGCGAGCTCTGGGAGCGCGGCAAATGCATCATGACCGCGGACGTCCATGCGGGGACGACCTATTTGTACGACCTCAAGCGCGATCCGCGCTACGTGATCGACAAGCCGTTCCACTCGCTGTTCTTCTACATTCCACGTTCGGCGCTCGACAGCATCGCCGAACAGTGCAACGCGCCGCGCGTTGACGAGCTCGACTGCCAGATCGGCGTTGGCCATGACGACCGAATCGTCCGCCACATCGGCGCGTCGCTGCAGGAGGGCCTGCGTCGGCCGGACGAGGCCAATCAGCTCTTCATCGATCACATGATGCTCGGGCTGACCGCCCATGTCGCCCAGACCTATGGCGGGCTCCAGCGCACGTCCGGGCTCGCGCGCGGCGGTCTCGCGCCATGGCAGGCGAAACGCGCCTGCGAGAGGCTCGAGTCGGACCTCGGCGGCAAGCTCTCGTTGCAGAGGATCGCGGCCGAGCTCGACCTTTCGGTCAGCCATTTCTCCCGCGCGTTTCGAATCTCGGTCGGTGTGCCGCCGCACCAATGGCTGCTTCAGCAGCGCGTGAAGGCCGCCAAGCAGTTGATGAGCGTCCGCGACCTGCCGCTGTCGGAGATCGCGATCTCGGCCGGCTTTGCCAACCAGAGTCACTTCACGCGCGTGTTCTCCTCGATCGTCGGCGTCAGCCCGGCCGCGTGGCGCCGCGAGTCGCTCGGCGCGTCGAACGGCGAGACGTGACGCCGGGCGCCTTCCGTCCTCAGCGGCGTTTCGCGAGTGAGATCGCGTAGGCGGCCCGCCGCGCCGCAAAGATCTCGTCCGGCGGATGACCGATGCCATCTGCGAGGTTGGCCGGATTGAAGATGGAGGCGTCGCAGGCCTCGTCCGGCTCGAAGCCGGTGATCACGATCGTGCCCAGGCGCACCTCTTCGCGATGATCCTCGTCCGGCCAGCGCATGGTCACGTCCAAGGTGGGGTCGCCGGGGCGGTCGAGCAGCGCCATCACGTTGAAGCGGACATTGCCCGCAGCGATCCGCGTGCCGAGATCGTCGTGCAGGAAGTCGGCCGGCTTCGTCCTGGCTTCGTCCTCGGTCAGCGTGATCTCGCCGCGGGCCGGGACGACCTTGAACTTGATGAAGCGCGTCTCGTTCTCCGCATTGGTCGCCGGAAAGGAATGCACGCCCCAATAGGTCGTGCCGGCAAAGCTTCCGGGCAGCGGACGTGCCGCGACGTAGTTCGCCTGGTTGAGCGTCTCGGGATTGGCCGCCGAGAAAGCCTTGACCTTCGCCATGTCCGGCTTGCCATCAGGTCCCGGGATGCGCGCCTCGAGGAAGGCCAGCATCTGGTCGAGCGTTCGAGCAAAGTGCACAGGCGCGCTTTCCGCGAGAATATCCGAGCGGTGATCGCCGTCGCCAAGCTTAAAGCTGAAGCCGCGCAGCACCAGATTGTTGGTGTCGGCTACGTTGGGATTGCCGCCGCCGACCGAGAAGCGCGCCAGCACGCGCGATGGCCTCGTGAAGCTCTGCGATCGGGTGACTTCTCCCGCCCGGTCCGACGGGGTGTAGGTACCGCGAACGCACCAGCCCTTGGCGAAGCTGGCGCGGACCTTTGGCGGGTTGCCGGCGACGGCCTTCAGGGCGTCGACGATGGAGGCGGGCGTTGCGGCATCGTTCGGGCTTCCGGCCATGGTGGATCTCTCGCATCTGCGAGTCGGATTCTAGCCGCGATGCGGACCCGCGATCTTTCCCAAAGCGGTCAGGTTTTGCCCGATCCTGCTCAAGACACATGCCCCGCGATGGCCCACGTGCCGATGCTCGCAATCGCCTGACCAATCAGGGAATGTCGGGTTGCGTCTCCGCCAGCGGTATCCAGCCGCCCTCGCCACGTTGGAAGAGCGGGCACCCGAAGACTGCGCGAACCGGAAGTGCCGTGGTCGAGGCCTGCCAGCGATTGGTTTGCTTCATCGCGACGACCATGCCGGCAATTTCGACGCCGACCTTCTGCAACAGGCGCACCGCCGCGAGCGCAGTCGCGCCGGTCGAGATCGCATCGTCGATCAGCACCACGCGGCGGCCCTCGGTCAGGGGCAGCAGGTTCGGATCGAGCCGCAGCTTTTTGCCGGCGTCGGGGCTGGTGATTGAACTCACGGGCTCGGACAGCGCGTCGTCGTACCAGAATTTGCGCGAATAGCCGAGCGGGACATAGCGTGGCTGTCCGAGCCGTTCGGCGACCTCTGATGCGAAGGCAAGACCAAGGGTCGGGAGCCCGACTACGATTTCGGCATCGAATGTGCGCGCCTGCGTCGCCATATGGTCCGCCAGCGCCGCGACAACGATATTTGAAGCTTGATTGGCAATGAGCGAGGCGACGGCGCGATCGCCATCGGGCAACTCGCGCAGCGGCAAGACGAGGACGCGGCCGCAGGGCAGGGTGGCGGGATACCCGAAGCGATAGGGGGGCGTCGCCGGGAAACGTGCAGGGATCTCCGGCGTCAGATCCTGCCAATAGCCCGTCGTAGCCTCGGTATAGGGTTCGCCTGCGGTCATGATGCCGGCATCAGACGCCTAACCCCCGAGGATTCGCCGGCAGGCGTCGACGAACACCTGCGCGCCCGTGACGATGTCGGCGTCCGCGGTGTTCTCGGTCCAGTGATGGCTGATGCCGCCGATCGACGGCACGAACAGCATTCCCGCGGGCATGACGGTCGCGAGCAATTGCGCGTCGTGGCCGGCGCCGCTGGGCATGCGGATGGACCGTCCGCCGGCGACGGCCTTGCTCGCAGCTTCGATCGCGTCCTGAAAACCGGAGTTCATCATGGCGGGAGCACCGGTCCGCAGTTTCTCCACGGTCACGGTACAGCGACCGCTCGCGTTGACCTCGTCCGCCATGGCCTTCAGCAATCCCTCCAGCCGCACAATGACCGCCGGGTTGTCGTCGCGGATCTGGAACAGCATTTCGGCGCCACCCGGAATGATGCTCGGCGCGCCCGGGTCGAGTGTGATGCGGCCCGTGGTCCAGACGGTGCGCGGACCGCACGCGGCCGGGAAGCGCTCGTCGATCGCAACGCAGAATTTGGCCAGCGCAAGGCCGGCATCCTTGCGTGCAGCCATGCGGGTGGTGCCGGCGTGGTTCTGCTCGCCAACGAAATTGATCTGGTACTGCCAGATGCCGACGATCGAGGTCACGACGCCGACCGCGAGCTGCCCGCTTTCGAGCGTATCACCCTGCTCGATATGCGCCTCCAGATATCCGACGTGCCGTCCCGGCTCGGCGGTGATGCGTGGGCGTCCGGCGAGCCCCATGTCGGCGAGCGCATCGCGCATGGTGCGGCCGCTGGTGCGGTCGCGCGCAGCATCGATATCGGCCTCGGTCACTTGCCCGACATAGGAGCGCGAGCCGAGGAAATGCCCGAAGTGTCCTTCCTCGTCGCACCAGGCGGCGACTTCGACCGCGCCCTGCACGGAGGGATCGGCATTGAGCACCCGCGCGGCCTCGAGCGCGTAGACGACACCGAGCGGACCATCGAGCCAGCCGGCGTAGTTCTGGCTTTCCAGGTGCGAGCCCGCCAGAAGCTTCGGGCCGGGCTTGGTGCTCGTCCCGAACACATTGCCGATGCCGTCAACAGCGGCGGAGAGACGCGCATCGGGCAGCTTCTGCACCAGCCAGTCCAGTGAAAGCTTGTGCGGCTCGGAGAAGGTCGGCTTGTGCACGCCGGTCTTGTAGGCGCCGATGGCGCGGAGCGCATTGAGGTCGGCGAGGACGCGCGCGCCGTCGAAGGATGGACGATTGTCAGGCATGTTCGGCAACCTTCAACGCCTCGGTACGGATTTCCTCGACCAGCCGTTCCTTGAGCTGGACGAATTCCGGCGTGGTCTTGATCTTGTAGGAGCGCGGATGCGGCAGGTCTATGGCAATCTCGGCCTTGATGCGGCCGGGGCGCGCGCTCATGACGACGACGCGGCTGCCGAGGAAGATCGCCTCCTCGATGTCGTGCGTCACGAACAGCACGGTCTTCTGGTCGCGCTCCCAGATCCCGAGCAGCATTTCCTGCATCAAGGCGCGGGTCTGGTTGTCCAGCGCGCCGAAGGGCTCGTCGAGCAGCAGAATCTTCGGATCATTGGCCAGCGCGCGGGCGATTGCCGTGCGCTGCTGCATGCCGCCTGAGAGCTGCTTCGGCCAGTGGTTCTCGAAGCCGGACAATCCGACCTGGCGGATGAAGGCGTCGGCGATCTTGTGCCGCTCGTCCTGCGACACACCGCGCTCGCGCAGGCCGAAGGCGATGTTCTCGCGCACGGTGAGCCAGGGAAACAGCGTGTAGGACTGGAACACCATGCCGCGATCCGCGCCCGGGCCGGTCACCTCGCGCCCGTCGAGCGTGACGCGCCCGCCGGTCGGCCGGTCGAGGCCGGCGACGATGCGAAGCAGCGTGGACTTGCCGCAGCCGGAGGGGCCGAGGATGGTGACGAAGTCGTTGTTGCCGATGGTGAGGTCGGTCGGCTCGAGCGCTCTCGTCGGCGCATTGCCGTGGCGCGCAGGGAAGGTCCGTGAGACCTGTTCGATCTTCAGCGTCGTCATGCGAGCTTCCACGGAAACAGCCAGGCGTTGAACGCCTTGAACAGGAAGTCGGAGACGAGGCCGATCAGCCCGATCACGATGATGCCGAAGATGATCTGGCCGGTGTTGAGCAGCGCCTGGCTGTCGGTGATCATGTGGCCGATGCCCGAGGACGAGCCGATCAGCTCGGCGACGATGACATAGGTCCAGGCCCAGCCCAGCACCAGCCGTAGGATCTCCGCGATCTCGGGCGCGGAGGAGGGCAGCAGCACACGGCGGATGATGCCGCGATCGCTGGCCCCGAGCGTATAGGCCGCTTCGACCAGATCGCGGCGCGTCGCGCCGACGGTCACCGCGACCATCAGGATCACCTGAAACACCGAGCCGATGAAGATGACGAGCAGCTTTTGCAGCTCGCCGATGCCGGCCCACAGGATCAACAGCGGGATGAAGGCGGAGGCGGGCAGGTAGCGTGCAAACGAGACGAACGGTTCGAGAAAGGCCTCGACCGGCTTGTAGGCGCCCATCAGCACACCGAACGGCACTGCAATGATCGCGGCGAGCGCGAAGCCGCCGACGACGCGCCAGATCGTCATGCCGATGTCGAACACGAAGCCTTGCTTCGTCAGCAGGTCGAAACCTTCCTGCACCATCGTCAACGGGTTGGCGAGAAAGGTCTTCGACACATGGCCGCCGAAGGTCGCCCACGACCAGAGGGCAACGAACAGTACGAAGAACGCGAGGCCATAGGCCACGCGCTGCCTCGATGTCACGGGATCCAGGGGACGCATCAAACTGTCTATCCGAATAGTCGATCAGGCGCCGGCTCCGCCTCCTGGCGGAACCGGCAGCTTGCAGAAGTTACTTGATGAAGCTGGCGTCGTAGAGGTCCTCGACCTTCGGCGCGGCCTTGATGATGCCGATCTCGAGCAGGAGCTCGGCCGCGTCCTTGTTGAAGGTCAGGAAGTCGCCAGTGAAGAACTTCTGGTTCGCGGCCTTGTCCTGCCAGCGCAGGTACTTCGCCGAGTTGCCGAACTGTTCGCCGGTCTGCTTCACGTCGGCGCCCATGATCTCATAGGCCTTGGCCTGGTCCTTGGCGATCATGTCGAGCGCCTCGAAATAGCTGTTGGCGAGCGCCTGCGCGGCCTTCGGATTCTCGCTCAGGAATTTCGGCGTGCAGCCAAACGTGTCCATCACGATCGGATAGTCCAGCGTAGTCGCGATGATCTTGCCTTTGTCGGGCGCGGCGCGCACGGTCGACAGATACGGCTCGTAGGTCATCGCGGCGTCGTTCTGGCCGGAGACGAAGGCCTGCGCCGCCGCGGCGGGCTCGAGATTCACCACGGTCACGTCCTTCGTGGTGAGGCCGTTCTTCTTGAGCATCCAGGCCAGCGCGAAATACGGCGAGGTGCCGGGCGCGGAGGCCGCAACCGTCTTGCCCTTCAGATCCTTGATCGCGGCGACGTCGTTGCGCACGGCCATGCCGTCGGCGCCATAGCTCTTGTCGAGCTGGAAGATCTGCTTGGTGGCGACGCCGTTGGCGTTCCAGGAGATCCAGGTCTCGACCGTGGTCGCCGCGCACTGGATGTCGCCGGAGGCAATCGCAAGGTGGCGGTCCTTCTGCGGGATCTTCTTGATCGTGACGTCGAGGCCGTTCTTCTTGAAGATGCCGGCTTCCTTCGCCAGCGTCAGCGGCGCGAAGCCGGTCCATCCGGAGATGCCGACGCCGACCTTGACGTCGTCGGCGAGCACCGGAGTGGAGGCCGCAAGGGCAATGATTGTCACGAATACTTTCGAATTACGCATGATTGTCGTCCTCTTGCCGATCGATGGATTGACGTCCTGTTGATCTGTTCGTGTCGGTCCATGCAGACCGTTGCCCGAAGCGTTGCACGAATTGTGCCGACATTGGTCTCTCAGCCCCCCTTGAATCGGGCGACAAGGCGGTGAGAGTCACCGGGATAGAGCAGCCGCACCGCGGTGATCGTGCGTGTGCTGCGCCAGGTGTAGCGGTCGATCACGAGGCAGGGCGCGCCGACGGCGATGTCGAGCGCCTGCGCCGCGCGATCGTCCGCAACGATGGCGCTGATCGTGTGCTCGGCCTCTGTCCATGGGACATGGTGAAGCAGCCACGAGCCCGGCGGTTCGCGCGAGAAGTCCGCGGTCGCAGCATTCGGCACGGATGAGAGATCGATCAGCCTGTCCTCGACGGCAAACGGCACGTTGTCGGCGCTGTGGCGGCAGGCGATCGCGACTACCTTGCCGGCCTTCTTCACCCCGAGACGGTCACGGTCGGCGGCGGTCGCCATGCGCAGCTTGCGATGGATCAGCTCGTAGCCGTAAGCGCGGCCGAGTGCGGTGATCTCGGCGCGGATATCGGCGATCTTGAGCACCGCCGACTGATGCTGCGGCCGGCGCACGAAGGAGCCGGCGCGCCGCCGCCGCTCGATCAGATCGGCTTGCGCGAGTTCCGACAGCGCCTTGTTTACGGTCATGCGCGAGCAGCCGTAGCGTGCCACCAGCTCGTGCTCGAACGGAATGCGATGACCCGGCGGCCACTCGCCGGTCAAGATGCGCTTCTCGATATCGGCGCGGATGCGCTTGTAGAGCGTCGGCTGGTCCGCGCCGTCTGTAGCGAGGCTCATGCGAGGAGGCTCCGCACCGATGCGTTGAAGCGCTCGCGCGCGGCCTGACGCAGCCGGTGCCGTCCGCCCTCGACGACCTTGTCGCCGCCGGCCCAGACGCAATCGATCGCGCCGCTGCCTGCCGCAAAGATCCAGCCGTCGATGGCCGCATCGCCCTGACGCCCCGCGAGCGACGGATGCGCGGAGTCGAGCGTGACGATGTCGGCACGCGCGCCCGACGTAAGACCGACGGTCGGCTGCGCAAGTGCCTGCGAGCCGCCGGCGAGGGCTTGATCGAACAGCGTGCGTCCGGTCGAGGCGCCCGCGCCGCCGGAGAGCACGTTGCGCTGGCGATGCTTCAGCCGCTGGCCGTATTCGAGCTGGCGCAGCTCGTCGGCGACACCGACCAGGACATTGGAATCGGTGCCGACGCCGAACCGGCCGCCGGTATCGAGGAATTCGCGGGCTGGAAAAATGCCGTCGCCGAGGCTCGCTTCGGTGATAGGGCAGAGGCCGGCAACCGCGCCTGTCTTGGCGAGCGCGGTGACCTCCTCGTTCGTCGTGTGGGTTGCGTGGATGAGGCACCAGCGTTGATCGACCGGTGCGTGCTCCAGCAGCCATTGCACCGGGCGCCGGCTCGACCAGGCCAGGCAATCCTCGACTTCCTTGACCTGCTCTGCGGCGTGAATGTGCACAGGGCCGCCGTCGGCGAGCGGAATGATCGCCGCGAGCTCGTCCGGCGCCACCGCGCGCAAACTGTGCGGCGCGATGCCGATATTGGCTCCTGGCAATGCTGCGATCGCTTTACGCGACGCAGCCATCAGCGCGGCGAACCGATCGACCGAGCAGATGAAGCGGCGTTGGCCGGCATGTGGTGCCGCGCCCCCAAAAGAGCCATGCGCATAAAAACTCGGCAGCAGCGTCAGCGCAATACCCGAGGCTTCGGCAGCCTGTGCAATGCGCGTGGCCATTTCGGCGAGGTCGGCGTAGGGCGAGCCGTCGCGATCGTGATGCAAATAATGGAATTCGCCGACGCGGGTAAAACCCTGCTCCAGCATCTCGACATAAAGCAGCGTTGCGACGGCCGCGACATCGTCCGGCGTCATCGCCAGCGCAAAGCGATACATCGTCTCGCGCCAGGTCCAGAACGTGTCGGTCGAGTCGCCGCGTTGTTCCGCAAGTCCCGCCATGCCGCGCTGGAAGGCGTGGCTGTGCAGGCTTGCCAGCCCCGGAAGCGCGATTTGGTGACGCTCGTCGCCGGCGGCGGGCGCCACGCCCGCTGTCACCGCCGCGATCGCGCCGGCGGTGATCACCACCTGCACGTCATTGGCCCAGCCCGAGGGCAGGAGCGCGGAGGCGAAATGCAGTCGGGTCATGATTACACGCCGGCTGGACAGAACCGACTTACGATTATATGTCTAGACATATAAGTCAAGCATCCCAGGGCGCAGGGACATCCGCGAAGGGACAGTTGCATGGCAGAGCGCTTCGACCGGATCTGGCACAATGCCCGCCTCGCCACGATGCGGGCCGATCGCCCCGATCTCGGCGAGATCGAGCATGGCGTGATTGCCGCGCGCGGCGGCCACATCGTCTATGCGGGTGCGGCGGCGGACTTTCCGGCTGACGCCGATGCCATCAAGCGGACCGATTGCGCGGGACGCTGGATCACGCCGGGCCTCGTCGACTGCCACACCCATCTCGTCTATGGCGGTAACCGCGCGCAGGAGTTCGAGCTGCGTCTGAAGGGTGCAAGCTACGAGGAGATCGCGCGCGCCGGCGGCGGCATCGTCTCGACGGTGGCCGCGACGCGCAAGGCGAGCGAGGCCGAACTCGTCGCAAGCGCGCTGCCGCGGCTCGATGCGCTGATGGGTGAGGGCGCCACCACGGTCGAGATCAAGTCGGGTTACGGCCTCGATGCCGAGACCGAGATGCGGCAGCTCGCGGCTGCGCGCAGCCTCAGCCGCCAGCGGCCGGTTGCGATCCGCACGTCCTTCCTCGGCGCCCATGCGCTGCCGCCCGAGGCCGATGGTGACAAGGATCGCTACATCGATTTCGTCTGCAAGGAGATGCTGCCCGCGGTCGCAAAGGCCGGCCTTGCCGATGCCGTCGATGCCTTCATGGAGGGCATTGCGTTCTCGGCCGAGCAGACCGCGCGGGTGTTCGAGACGGCGAGGGGACTCGGGCTGCCAGTCAAGCTCCATGCCGACCAATTGTCGAACCTCGGCGGTGCTGCGCTCGCGGCAAAATTCTCCGCGCTGTCGGCCGATCATCTCGAGCATACCGATGAAGCAGGTGCGGCCGCGATGGCCAAGGCCGGAACGGTGGCCGTGCTGCTGCCCGGCGCCTTCTATTTCATTCGCGAGACACAAAAGCCGCCGGTCGAGGCGTTCCGCAAGCACGGCGTTCACATGGCGCTCGCAACCGACTGCAATCCCGGCAGCTCGCCGCTGACCTCGCTGCTGCTGGCGATGAACATGGGGGCGACGTTGTTCCGGATGACGGTGGCCGAATGCCTCGCCGGCGTCACCCGCGAAGGCGCGCGGGCGCTCGGCCTGCTCCAGGAGACCGGTACGTTAGAGGCCGGCAAATGGTGCGATCTCGCGATCTGGGATATCGAGCGTCCCGCCGAGCTCGTCTATCGCATCGGCTTCAATCCGCTGCACCGCCGGGTATGGAGGGGACAGTGACGGACCAGGGCGCCGCGATCGTCGTCAAACCGGGAACGGTCAGCCTGGACGATCTCGCGCGCGTGCTTACCGGACAGCCCGTCGTGCTCGATCCGTCGTTCTGGCCGCGTGTCGAGGCGGCCGCGGCGATCGTCGCCAAGGCGGCGCGAGCAGACGCCCCCGTCTACGGCATCAATACCGGCTTCGGAAAGCTCGCCTCGAAGCGCATCCCGCCCGACCAGACCGCGCTGCTCCAGCGCAACCTCATCGTCTCGCATTGCTGCGGTGTCGGTCCGGCGACGCCGGAGCCGATCGTGCGGCTGATGATGGCGCTGAAGATCGTCTCGCTGGGGCGCGGCGCCTCTGGCGTTCGCCGCGAGGTGATCGAGCAGTTGCAGGGAATGCTGGCGCGGGGTGTCTGTCCGCTGGTGCCGCAGCAGGGCTCGGTCGGTGCCTCCGGTGACCTCGCGCCGCTCGCGCACATGACGGCCGTCATGATCGGCGAGGGGCAGGCGATTGTCGACGGCAAGACCGTGTCGGGTGGCGAGGCTCTCGCTGCCGCCGGGCTTGCGCCGCTGACGCTCGGCCCCAAGGAAGGGCTCGCGCTGATCAACGGAACGCAGTTTTCGACCGCCTATGCCATTTCGGGCGTGCTGCGCGCGTTTCATCTGGCCCGCGCAGCGCTCGTCACTGGCGCGCTGTCGGTCGATGCGGCAATGGCCTCCACGGCGCCGTTCCGCCCAGAAATCCAGGCGCTGCGCGGCCATGCCGGGCAGATCGCCGCGGCCGCGACACTAACTGCGCTGCTCGACGGCAGCGACATCCGCCTGTCGCATCTCGAAGGCGACGAACGTGTGCAGGATCCCTATTGTCTGCGCTGCCAGCCGCAGGTCGCAGGTGCCGCGCTCGATCTGATCATGCAGGCTGCGCGAACCCTGATCGTCGAGGCCAATGCCGTCACCGACAACCCGCTCGTCCTGGTCGAAACCGGCGAGATCGTCTCCGGCGGCAATTTCCACGCCGAGCCCGTGGCGTTTGCGGCCGATACACTCGCGCTGGCGCTGTCGGAGATCGGCGCGATCAGCGAGCGGCGCATCGCGACGCTGGTAGATCCCGCGCTGAACTTCGGTCTGCCGCCGTTCCTCACGCCCGATCCCGGCATCAATTCCGGCTTCATGATCGCCGAGGTCACGGCGGCCGCGCTCTATGCCGAAAACAAGCAGCGTGCGCTCGCCTGCTCGATCGATTCGACGCCAACCAGCGCCAACCAGGAAGATCACGTGTCGATGGCCGCGCATGCCGCACGGCGCCTCGCCGATATGGCGGACAATCTCGCCGCCATCCTCGGCATCGAGCTCCTGGTCGCCGCGCAAGGCATTACGCTGCGCGCGCCGCATGCGACCAGCGCGCCGCTCGTCGCCGTCATCGCCGCGCTTCGCGAACAGGTGCCCGCGCTCGGTGCCGACCGCTACATGGCCGGCGACCTCGCCAAGGCAGCCGCACTCGTCGAGGCCGACGCGCTGCCGGCGGCTGCGATCGGCGTGCTCTCATCTGATCCATTTCCGAGACTTGCCTGAAGAGGTGTTCCGCATGAACCGCCGACTGGACAACGACCGCACCATCCGCGCGCCCCGTGGCAGCGACATCAGCGCCAAGAGCTGGCTAACGGAAGCCCCCTTGCGCATGCTGATGAACAATCTCGATCCTGATGTCGCGGAGCGCCCGAGCGAACTCGTCGTCTATGGCGGCATCGGCCGTGCCGCGCGCGACTGGGAGAGCTTTGACCGGATCACGGCGGCGTTGCGCAAGCTCGAAGACGACGAGACGTTGCTGATCCAGTCCGGCAAGCCGGTCGGCGTCTTCCGTACCCACGCCGATGCTCCGCGCGTGCTGATCGCGAATTCCAACATCGTGCCGCATTGGGCGACGCTCGACCATTTCAACGAGCTCGACCGCAAGGGCCTGATGATGTACGGCCAGATGACGGCCGGCTCCTGGATCTATATCGGCAGCCAGGGCATCGTGCAGGGCACTTACGAGACCTTCGTCGAGGTCGGCCGTCGCCATTATGGCGGCAGCCTGGCGGGCAAATGGATCCTCACCGCCGGCCTTGGCGGCATGGGCGGCGCGCAGCCGCTGGCCGCGACCATGGCCGGCGCCTCGATGCTCGCGGTTGAATGCCAGCCGAGCCGCATCGAGATGCGGCTGCGCACCGGCTATCTCGATCGCCAGGCCACAACGCTCGACGAAGCGCTCGCGATCATGGCCGATGCTGCCAAGACGCAGAAGGCGGTCTCGGTCGGCCTGCTTGGCAATGCCGCGGAGATTTTTCCGGAGCTGGTGCGTCGCGGCGTCAAGCCCGACATCGTCACCGACCAGACCAGCGCCCATGATCCGATCAACGGCTATCTCCCCAAAGGCTGGACGCTCGCCGAATGGGAGGCAAGACGCGCCTCCGATCCGAAGGCAGTCGAGCGCGCGTCGAAGACCTCGATGGTCGAGCATGTTCAGGCCATGCTGGACTTCCACGCGCAAGGGATTCCCACGCTCGACTATGGCAACAACATTCGCCAGATGGCGCAGGATATGGGCCTGAAGAACGCCTTCGATTTCCCCGGCTTCGTTCCCGCCTATATCCGCCCTCTGTTCTGCCGCGGCGTCGGGCCGTTCCGCTGGGCCGCGCTGTCGGGCGATCCCGAGGACATCTTCAAGACCGACGCCAAGGTCAAGGAGTTGATGCCTGACGACAAGCATCTGCACAACTGGCTCGACATGGCCAAGGAGCGCATCAAATTCCAGGGCCTGCCGGCTCGGATTTGCTGGGTCGGCCTCGGCGATCGTCACCGGCTCGGCCTTGCCTTCAACGAGATGGTGGCGCGCGGCGAACTCAAGGCGCCGGTCGTGATCGGCCGCGACCATCTCGACAGCGGCTCAGTGGCAAGCCCGAACCGCGAGACCGAGGCCATGAAGGACGGATCGGATGCGGTGTCCGACTGGCCGTTGCTCAATGCGCTGCTCAATTGCGCCAGCGGCGCGACCTGGGTGTCGCTGCATCATGGCGGCGGCGTCGGCATCGGCTATTCCCAGCATGCCGGCATGGTGATCGTCGCTGATGGCACGCCGGAAGCTGCAAAGCGCATCGAGCGCGTACTCTGGAACGATCCGGCCACCGGCGTCATGCGCCATGCGGACGCAGGCTACGAGACCGCGATCGACTGCGCCCGCGCCAGCGGGCTCGATCTGCCGAGCCTGGCGAAGTAGCCGCGCCTCAGGCCAGGACCTTGGTCCCGTGCGTCGCTCCGTCGAGGCGCTGCCATTCCTTCGTAAGGTAGTCGTCGATCGCATCGCGCGGCATGGGTTTTGCGAAATAATAGCCCTGAATGTAGTCGCAGCCGAGCCGGCGCAGGCTGTCGAGCTGGGCGCGGGTCTCGACGCCCTCGACGACACAGGCGATCTCCATGTCGTCGCACAGGCCCGTGAGCGACTTGATGATCTTGTGGCTGACCGGATTTTCGTTGATGTCGGCGACGAAGCTGCGGTCGACCTTGATCTTGTCGAGCGGCAGCCGGTGCACGTGGCTCAGCGAGGAATAGCCGGTGCCGAAATCGTCGAGCGAAATGCCGCAGCCCATCGCCTTCAGCGCGGCGATCGACTGCTGAGCGCGCACGAAGTCGAAGGTGACAGCGGTCTCGGTGATCTCGAAATCGATCCGGCGCGTCGGCACGCCGCTCTTCTCGATGATGGTGATCAACGGCAGGATGCCTTCGGGCGAGCAGATGTCGTGGGCGGAGAGATTGAACGACAGGCAGAGATCGTCGGGCCAGGTCTTCGCAGTCGCCAGCGCGCGCACGAGCAGCGCCTGCGTCAGCGGCCGGATCAGGCCGATGCGCTCGGCGGCGGGGATGAAATCAGCCGGTGAGACCTGGCCGAGGCGAGGGCTGTGCCAGCGCGCCAGGGCCTCGAAGCCTGCGGTGTGCTCGCTCATGGCATCGACGATCGGCTGGAACACCAGCTCCATCTCGGTATCGAAGTCGGAGGTGCGCAGCAGGTTCTCGATGACGCCGCGGCTGCGAATCTCGGCCTCCAGCTCGCTCGAGAAGATCACGGTGCGGCCGCGCAGGTGGCGCTTGGCGTGATAGAGCGAATAGTCGGCGCATTCATAGAGCGCTTCCGCGGTCGTCGCCGAATGCGGGAACAGGGCGAAGCCGATCGAGCACGACAGCCCGGTATGGGCGGTGTCGAGCTGGTAGGGCAGCTTGACCAGGTCGCCGATCCGCTGGCCGAGCCGCATCAGATCGTCGTCGTCGGGATCGCCGCACACCACGAGGCCGAACTCGTCGCCGCCGAGCCGCGCGAACTCGACGCGGTGCGGGCCGAAACCTTCGCAGACCTCGCGGATGCGCCGGCCCGCCTCGATCAGGACGCGGTCGCCGACGCTGTGGCCGTAGTTGTCGTTGATCGGCTTGAAGCCGTCGAGGTCGATGATCCCGACCGCGACACGAACATTCCTGCGCTCGGCATCGGCAAAGGCGCTCGACAGTTCGGCGAAGAAGCGGCGGCGGTTCGGCAGCTCGGTGAGGGAATCGAGGTTTGCGAGGCGGAAGTTCTCGTCCGAAAGCGCCTGGGTGGCCGCCTGCTGCGCCAGCAGCGACTTGCGGCTCGACACGAGATCGGCAAAGTCGCGGTAATAGATGAACAGCACCGTCACCATCGCGCCGGAGACGAGCAGGTTGTTGACCGCGATCGCCTTCAATGTCGGCTCGCCCGTGGCGAAGAAGAACAGCACATAGGGTACGTCGACGATCAGCGTCACGATCAGCGCCGCCGAGCGCAGGTGCATCAGCGAGAAGATGCAGCCGATCACGGTCACCGCCATGTAGAAGGCGACCTGACTCTTGGCGAAGGGATCGCCGTACGGGTAGAGCGCGAAGGACCAGGCCGTGAAGCCTGCGCCGATCGGCACGGTCAGCCAGTTGGTGGCGCGCAGATTGCGCAGGATGTCGGCGTCGCTGCGCACGAGGTGACGCTGGCGCAGCCACCAGTAGGTCCGGAGCGCGGCGAGCACGGTCAGCACGCTCGGCACGATCATCGTCAGCCAGTCCGGCGCCACGTTCACATACGTATAGGCGACCGCGATCGTGTTGCTCATGAGGATGAAGTAGAGCAGCGGGATCTGCTTGGAGAAGGCGTCGAACTGCGCGCGCGTCAGATCCGGGCTGTCGGCCGGCACGCGAAACAGCTGCATGGCGGCCGCAAAGTGTGATTTCAAATCGACAGCAGGCATTGCAATACGCGCCCCGGATCCCTTCAAAACGCGGAGGATCTTGCATGGCGGGGGTAAAGGGCGCGTTAGATCGGGTTCCCGGCGAAAGCCAGCGCAGGTTGCACGCTACCGCAGATTTTCCGGCCGCGTGCATTGGTGAGGCGGCGTTAACGATATCCAGCGGCGGAGGCGGGTGTCTCGGGCACTGTTCGTCCGCAATCGCCGCAGCTACGATCTGTTAACCATGCGCGTCGGTGACGGCGCGGTGCAGATGATTGCCGCGCGATCAGCCGACCCACGCGATTCACCTCTCCCCCGCGGGAGGAGAGGCGAGAGTGCGCACGGCCGCTATTTCTTCTCCAGTGCCGCGGTCTGCTTGGTGAGCTGCTTGTCGAAATCCTCCGACAGGCCGGTCGCGTAGGTCACGATCTCGCCCGGCTTGACGAACGGGTTCGCCGCGCCCTCTTTCATCTCGGCGCGCTTGGCCTGCATGCCATAGACTTCCGGATGCGGCCCGAGCAGCACGTCGATCTTCATCGCCTTGGCCTTGGCGAAGGTCGCGCGGTAGTCGTCGACGATGCCGGGATAGGTCGGCTGGCCGACCAGCCGGTTCAGCGCCACCGTGCCGCTACAGAAGAACAGCACCTCGCGGTTCTCCTTGCCGTCCTTGATGGTCAACTTCCAGCTCGTGCAGCCCGGCGAATGGCCGGGCGTCGCATGCGCCGTCAGCGTGGTGTCGCCGAGCGTGACCTTGTCGCCTTCGTTCACCGCGCGATCGACCTTCACCGCGGGGAAGGTGAGGTCCTCGTTCTTCTCGTCGCCCGGATAATAGCCGCCTTCGAGCAGCGGCTTGTCGCGCTCGCCGGCGATCAGCTGCGCACCGGTCTCCTTCTTGATCTCGGCGAAGCCGCCGGTGTGGTCGAGATGCGCGTGCGTGTTGAGGATGATCTTGATGTCGGCAACCTTGAAGCCAAGCTTCGCGATGTTGTCCTTGATCATGCCGGTGGACTGGGGCATCGCCGTGTCCATCAGGATCAGGCCCTGCGATGTCTTGATGACATAGACGGCAATGCCGTCGGTTCCGACATAGTAGATGTTGTCGATGAGCTGGAACGGCTCGAACGGCGCCGTCCACTTCTTCATGGCCACTGCCAGAAAGTCCTTGATGGTTTGCGCCTGCGCGCCAGTCGAGAGCAGGGTCAGAGCACACAGCGCGGCCGTCAGCCTTCTCATAGTTTACCTCCCACAGTGTTCTTGTCGTTTTGGTCCGGCGCGGGCGTTGTGGCCCGAACGGTGCGCAAGTTACGTCGTGGCTGGCGTTCAGGGCAACTCCATGTGTCCCCAAAAATTCATGGGCCGAGCGGGAATATCGGCGCGTTTGGTGAAAGCGGAGCGCGAGCCTATCGCCCGATCGTGACGCCGGCGGTCGAGCGCATGGCGTCCCGGAGGCTTCTCGCGTTCATGTCGTCGAGGACCTGCCGCGTCAGCACGGTGGTCTGGCCCGGCGTGTTCAGGATCGTCTCGCCGCGCGAGGACGAGAGCCGGTCGGCCTTGTAGGGGGCGGCCGGATCGGTGGCGGGCGCATGGCGCGGCCGCTTGCTGGAAGCGGCAAAGGCTCCCTGCGAGAGGCAGAGGGCGACGATCACGATCAATCGCAATGATTTTGTGGGCATGCGAGCTCCCATGTCCAGGACATCAGCCTAGCATATGGCGAGCGTCGTCGTTGACGAAAAGGTCAGGCGAGAGCGGCCTGGCGTTCCCGCACCGGCTCGCGGACCCGGTCCGGCTTCCCAGGCTCGGCGAGCCGGGTAAAGCTGCGATGGCTCGCCTGTGCGGGCGCCTCGACGATGACGCCCTCGCAGACGATCTGCCCGCCCAGCATCCTGAACTCGAGCTTGTCGTAGCGCGGCATCGTCTCGCCGGGCGCGGGCGGCAGCAGCTCGACACGGCCCTGGATGTTCAGCGTGGCATCGCCGGTGCCGTGAAGCCGCGGATTCCACATCCTGATCCCGGTCTCCGCCCAGCGCTGCCGGATCAGCTCCGCGCGATCGGCGGGTTCAGTCGCCCTTGCGCGAACTTTCGGTGAGCTGCGGATCTCTGGTGTGGGAGACACAGGGATCGGTTCCGGCGCGATGTCCGCGACGCCGCCGGAGGTGTCGGCAGAAGCGTCCGTGGCGACCGCTGTGACCGGTGCGGGATCGCTTGCAAGGACCGGCTCGATCTCAATGGCGACGTCCGCGGATGATCCGCTGTCGATGCTCACGGCAGGGATGTCAGCCGCAGCGACTTCGATGTCGGCGAGGGCGACTTGCGGGTCGTCTACGATGGCCGGCTCGATATCGACGAGGACGTCTGAGGATGGCTCGTGGCTGACGACGAGGTCGAGCATAGCAACCGGAGCGGTCTCGCCATCGTCAGACGAGACGGGTGGCCCCGTGACGACGGGCTCAACGTCGGTCGCGAGCTCGCGAGCTGGACTGCAGCTGACGGCGAGCTCGGGAATGTCGACCGGCGCGCTATCGATGGCGACAGGCTGGACTGAGGCCTCTTCCGTGCCGACCGCCTCGACGCTCGTCGGGAGTTCCGCAGGCAGGTCGTTGCCGGCGGTGAGTTCAGGAACATCAACGGGCGCAGTCTCCACGTCGACAGGCGAGACGTCGACAGGCGAGACCGAAGCCTCCTCCACGACGGCCGGCTCGGCATCCGCCAGCATCGCCGGAGATGAATCGTTGCTGAGGCCGGTAGTCTGTGTCTGCGCCGCCGGGTTCTCCGCGATGACGGAGATCGCGGTGTCGTCCTCGGCGACCGGCGCCGCGACCGAGACTCCCGCGTCGTTGAGCAGTGGATTAGCGTTGATGCTGATGTCGGGAGTGCGCGCGGCTTCTGCAACGTCGACGGCGATGGCAGGCGAATCATTCGTGGCGATCGGCGAAACGTCGATGCTGCCGCCGTGCGGCAAGGGCCGAAGCCTCGTAAACGCCCATTTCACCGCAGGAATGCGGCGCAGCAACGATATCAGTCTCGAAAGCACTGGGAGTTGTCCAAGAGGTACTCGGCGTGAGGCAATCGCTGATTCGCCAGCAATGTAAAAAACTGCCCCGGCCGTCACACCGATGTCAATCTAGGTAGGACCAATTGCAGAACATCTGCGCGTCGCTCGCGAGAGAAGCTGCGATCGTCATGAGGCCACGTTGTGGACGTTCACAGTGCAACTGCACGGAACGCGGACACGCGCCGCGAGGCACCTCGCCAAGGGCGCGTTGCACCAAACGTCGGGGTTCCCTGCGCCGCTCCGTCGAGGGTAGTTTTGGAACATCCGGCATCTGGTGTAAGGACGACGCATGAAAAAAATAGTCGCCATCGGAGCGGTTCTGCTCTGGTCCACCATCGCATTCGCGCAGGATCGCACCATCACCGTGGCCTCGACGACGTCGACGGAACAGTCGGGCCTGTTCGGCTATTTGCTGCCACTGTTCTCGAAGGCCGAGGGCATCGGCGTGAAGGTCGTTGCCGTCGGCACCGGCCAGGCGCTGGATATCGGGCGGCGAGGTGATGCCGACGTGGTGTTCGTCCATGACAGGCCCGCTGAAGACCAGTTCATGTCCGAAGGGCAGGGCGTGAAGCGTTTCGACGTCATGTACAACGACTTCGTCATCGTCGGGCCGAAGAGCGATCCGGCGCAGATTGCCGGCGGCAAGGACGTCGCTGATGCGCTGCGCAAGATCGCGGCAGCCAAGGCACCGTTCATCTCGCGCGGCGACAAGTCCGGCACGCACGCGGCCGAGCTGAGATTGTGGAAAGAGGCGGGCGTCGATCTCGGTGCCGGCAAGGACAGCTGGTATCGCGAGATCGGCCAGGGCATGGGACCTGCGCTGAACATGGCCTCGTCCTCGAACGCCTATCTTCTGTCGGATCGTGGCACCTGGCTGTCGTTCAAGAACCGCGGCGAGCTCGCCGTCCTGACCGAGGGCGACAAGCGGCTCTTCAACCAGTACGGCGTCATGCTGGTGAATCCGGCAAGGCATTCGAACGTGAAGGCGCAGGATGGGCAGGCCTTCATCGACTGGCTGGTCTCCCCGAAGGGACAGCAGGCGATTGCCGGCTACAAGGTCGGCGGCGAGCAGCTATTTTTCCCCAACGCGGCCAACTAGCAAGAACGCGACGGTCGACACCGCCACACTGAGCGCGAGCAGGATCAGCCCGAGCCCCAGCGCCAGTGGCAGGTCGCCCTTGCTGGTTTCCAGCGCGATGGCGGTCGTCATCGTGCGCGTGAAGCCACGGATGTTGCCGCCGACGACGATGATGGCGCCGACCTCGGCGATGGCGCGCCCGAAGGCCGCGAGAAAGGCCGTCAGCAGCGAGGTCCGTCCCAGCGCGAACAGGAGCCCCATGCTGCGCAGGAACGACAGCCCGTCGATCCGCGCCAGATCGCCATACTCCGCCCAGAGCAGGCTCGCAGGCCGATGCACCAGCGCCACCACGATCGGTGTCGCGAGCAGCGTCTGCGCAATCACCATGGCCGCCGGCGTGAACAGCAGGCCGGCCGCCCCGAGCGGGCCGGACCGTGACAGCAGCAGATAGAGCGCGAGCCCGACCACGACCGGCGGCAGGCCGAGCAGCGCATTGGTCAGCACGATGATGATTTGACGTCCGCGGAAACGGGTGATCGCAAACAAGGCCCCTAGCGGTGCACCGATCAGGAGCGCGGCGATGCTCGCGGTCAGGCTGACACGCACCGACAAGGCGACGATGCCCAGAAGCTCGGAATCGGCCTCGCCGATCAGTGCGAAGGCGGCCCCCACGGATCGTGCGAAGTCGTTCATCCGCGCCTGAACTTCAGCGGCCGGGCAGAGGCCTCCGGGGCGTCGATGTCGAGGCTGCAAAAGCGCGTCACGGGCTGGTCCCTGCAGGTTTCGTTATGTGGAGCAAAAGCAGCGAGGCACCGCCGCCATGGGAGGCGACGCACAGAATACCCGGCAGGAGCGTTTTGAAAACCCGCTTCATCCGGCCGCGAATGCCGCAGCTGCGGGATCGGGCGTCAGGATGCGAGCGGCCGGGCGTCCCGCTTCGCCGGGGCACCGCCCCACAGCCACCCTGCGAGCGGAACGGCGAGAATTGCCCCGGCGATCTGCGCAGCGATGAAGGCCGGCACGCCCTGCGGGGCGATCCCTGCGAAGGTATCGGACAGCGACCTGGCGATGGTGACCGCCGGATTGGCAAAGGACGTCGAGGCCGTGAACCAGTAGGCCGAGGTGATGTACAGGCCGACCGCGTAAGGAACGGCGGCGGGCGTTCGAGACGCGACGCCGAGGATCGTCAACAGCAAACCGAAGGTCGCCACGGCCTCGGCGAGCCATTGTCCGGCTCCCGAGCGCTGCGTCAGCGAAAGCTGGAGGAGTGGAAGCTCGAACATCAGATGCGCGATCCACACACCGATGATTGCGCCGGAGATCTGTGCGGCGATGTAGATCGCCGCGTCCCTCCAGGTTGTTTCGCCGCGCAGGGCGAAGGCCAGCGTCACCGCCGGATTGAAATGGGCGCCCGACATGGGGGCGAAGGTGAGGATCAGCGCGACCAGGATGGCGCCGGTGGCGATCGTGTTGCACAGGAGCGCGAGCGCGACGTTTCCACCCGAGAGCTTCGCGGCCATGATCCCCGAGCCGACCACCGCGGCCAGCAGGAACGCGGTCCCGAGCCACTCGGCGAAGGCGCGCTGCGCGAGCCCCGGCATCAGGCGCCGCGGTCCAGCCGGACGCGCTCGCCGTCTTCCTTGACGAATTCCCCCTGCTGCGCCGGCAGGAGATCCAGCACGAGCTCGGAGGGGCGGCAGAGCTTGACGCCTTTCGGCGTCACCACGATCGGCCTGTTGATCAGGATGGGATGCGCCATCATCGCGTCGAGAAGCTGATCGTCGGTCAGCGCCGCGTTGCCGAGCCCGAGCTCGGCATAGGGCGTGCCCTTTTCGCGAAGCAGCGCGCGCACGGGCAGTCCCATGCGCGCGATGAGTTGTTGCAACAGCGCCCGCGATGGCGGCGTCTTCAGATACTCGATCACATGCGGTTCGATGCCGGCGCTCCGGATCATCGCGAGCGTGTTGCGCGAGGTGCCGCAAGCGGGATTATGGTAGATGATCGCATCCATGACCAAGCACTTCGTTCCTAGCAGCAGGGCGATTGTTGCTTTGGCGCCGCCTGCGGCGCGCAGCAAGCCGATTGCTTCTCCGGTTGTCTTTCATGGGCAACCCGCGCGCCATTCTCACCGGTGCCGTCGCCATAGTCGGTGCTCTCGCCCGTGGTGTGGAAGGTCTCCCAGGCGATTCCAGCGGGATCGTCGATCCAGGATTTCTCGGACTTCGCATAGCAGCAGGTCGTCTGGCCCTGTTCGATGATGTCGCCGCCGGCCTGGCGCAGCCGCGCGTAGACCTCCTGAAGCTCGTCACCGGTCTCGACCTGGATGCCGAGATGGTCGAGGCCGGGCTCGCGTCCGCGCGTCGAGATCGCGAAGTTCACGCGGGGGTCTTCGAGCATCCATTTGGCGTAGTCGAATTTCACCACCAAGGGCTGGGACGCGAACAAAGCCGAGTAGAAGCCGATGGAGCGGGGGAGATCCTCGACGGACACGTGAACGTGCAGGCGCTTCATGGTCTGTCCTTTCAGGCCGGAATTTTGCTGCGCTTTCGCGCGGGCTTGCAGGCGGCGGCCGGAGCGCATGACGTTCCGCCGCAGCAATTTTCGGTCAGGAAGCCGACGAGCTCATTCATGGTCTCGAACCGCGCTGCATAGATCATCGAGCGCCCCTCGCGCCGGACGGTGGCGAGACCCGCCATCCGCAGCCGGTCGAAGTGGAACGTCAGCGTGTTGGGGGCGAGATCCAGCGCTTCCGCGATCGCGCCGGCAGTCATGCCGTCGGGGCCCGCCTGCACCAGCAGACGGAAGACGTCGAGGCGATTGTCCTGGGCCAGCGCGGCGAGCGCCGTGACGGCGTCTGTCGTTTCCATATTTCAACGATTATTGAAATAATGGCGCCCTGTCAACCGGGCGGACGGCGTCCGTCATGCGCGCCGGATCAGATCAAGCCGCGCAGCACTTCGATCAGCCGACCGCATTGCTCCTCGGTTCCGACCGTGATGCGCAGGAAATCGTCGATGCGTGGCTTCTTGAAATGCCGGACCAGAACGCCGCGCTGGCGAAGTGCGGCCGCCAGATCGGCTCCGCTCAGGCTGCGGTGACGCGCGAACACGAAGTTTGCGAGCGACGGCAACACCTCGAAGCCGAGTTGTCCGAGATCGCGGGTCAGTGCTTCGCGGCTCGAGACGATACGGGCACGGGTCTCGAGGAACCACTGATCGTCCTCGATGGCGGCGACGGCGCCGGCGATGGCGAGACAATCGACGGGATAGGAGTTGAAGCTGTCCTTCACCCGCTCCAGCGCTGCGATCAGCGGCGGTTGGCCGATGGCAAAGCCGACGCGCAGGCCGGCGAGCGAGCGCGACTTCGAGAAGGTCTGGATGACGAGCAGATTGTCGTGGCGCGCAACGAGCGGCACCGCGCTCTCGGCGCCGAAATCGACATAGGCCTCGTCCACCACCACCAGCCGGTCGGGATTTTCGGCCACCAGCGCCGCGATCGCGTCGCGCGGAAGGGCGATGCCGGTGGGCGCATTCGGATTGCAGAGAAGAATGGCGCTCGATGGCCGCCTGTAGTCGGCGATCTCGATCCTCATCGCGGCATCGAGCGGCACCTCCTCGTGAGCTACGCCATAGAGGCGGCAATAGACAGGGTAGAAGCTGTAGGTGACGTCGGGAAACAGCAGCGGCCTGTCGTGCTTGAGAAGGGCCGGGAAGGTGTGGGCCAGAACCTCGTCGGAGCCGTTGCCGACGAACACCTGCTCGGCCGCAACATCACAGTACGCTGCGATCGCCTCGCGCAGGCGCGTGGCGCGCGGATCCGGATAGAGACGCAGCCGCTCCGCAGCCGACGCAATCGCCGCCAGCACGCGCGGCGAGGGCGGATAGGGATTCTCGTTGGTATTGAGCTTGACGACGCCATCCTGCTTCGGCTGCTCGCCCGGGACGTAGGGCGAAAGCGTGTGGACGACCGGACTCCAGAAGCGGCTCATGATCTCCAATCCAGGTTGATCGCGGCACAGTAGGGCACGACGGGCGTCGACGGAAGTGCGCTTCCGGTTCGGCAGCCGCGGCAGGTCTGCACAAGCGTCGCAGCCGGGGACGTTCCCGCAAACGCGACCTTCGTGCTAGGTTCATCGCGCAAACGTCCAGAATCGAGAACAAGAACGAAGGCCGGCGCGCCCCAGGGCTGCGCAGATGAGCCGCAAAGCGAGGAACACATGCCGGGTGCAGCCCTTGTCACCGCTCCCTCCATTCCGACCGCGCCCGTGACGCCAGCCATTCTAGACCGCTTGCGAGCCATCGTGGGCGACAAGGGCCTGATTCTGGACGAGCAGGACAAGCGCCCGTTCGTGACCGATTGGCGCGGCGAGCTGGCGGGGCAGGCCGCGGCGGTCGTGCGTCCGGCCAACACCGCGGAGGTCTCCGCTGTCATCAAGCTCTGCTACGACAGCGGCATTGCCGTCGTGCCGCAGGGCGGCAACACCGGCCTGATGGGCGGTGCCACGCCGTGGCCCGCGCACCGCGGCATCGTGCTGTCGCTCGGTCGCATGAATCATGTGCTGAATGTCGATCCCGTCGGCTACGCCATGACGGTGGAGGCGGGGTGCATCCTCCAGACGCTCCAGGACACGGCCGCGCGTCATGATCGCTTCTTTCCGCTCAGCCTGGGTGCCCAGGGCTCGTGCATGATCGGTGGCAATCTGTCCACCAACGCCGGCGGTGTGCAGGTGCTGCGTTACGGTAATGCGCGAAATCTGGTGCTCGGTCTCGAGGTCGTGCTGGCGAGCGGCGAGGTCTGGGACGGGCTGCGCGCACTCAAGAAGGACAATACCGGATATGACCTCAAGCATCTGTTCATGGGCGCCGAAGGAACGCTCGGCATCATCACCAAGGCGGTGCTGAAGCTCTGGCCCGCGCCGAAGGACGTGTGCACGGCATGGCTCGCGATCCGCGATCCCAGGGCGGCGATCGAGCTCCTGTCGGAGGCGCATGCCGCCTCCGACGACAATGTCGGCTCCTGCGAGCTGATGAGCCGCGCCTGCACCGACATGGTGCTGCGCCACATTCCCGGCACCCGGGACCCTCTCAAGGCCGAGACCGAGTGGTATCTCCTTCTCGAATGGTCGTCGGCCCGGCCGCGGCAGGACGGCGCGGGCATGTCGGACAGGATGGAGCAGTTCTTGGCCGATCAACTCGAGGCGGGCCGGGTGCTGGATGCGGTGATTGCGCAAACCGAAGCGCAGTCGCGCAACATGTGGCGCATTCGCGAGAGTGTGGCCGAGGCATCGCGCGCCGAGGGGCCGGGCCTGAGCTACGACGTGTCGGTCGCAATCTCGGGGATTCCCGAGTTCATCGACAGGGGTCTCAAGGCCGTGCTCGACATCCTGCCGACGATCCGCCCCTATCCGCTCGGCCACATCGGAGACGGCAATTTGCACTTCTCCTTCATGGGCCCGAAGGGCATGGATCGCGACACGCTCACCCAGTACTCTGCGGCGATCACGCGGGTCGTCAACGACCTCATCACCTCCATGGCCGGCTCGATCTCCGCCGAACACGGCATCGGCATCGAGAAGCTCGACGAGCTCCAGCATTATCGCTCCAGGACCGAGCTCGACATCATGCGCACGATCAAGCGGGCCCTCGACCCCAAGAACATCATGAATCCCGGCAAGGTGCTGCGTCTCGAATGAGGCGAGGCCTGACACCGCAGCTTCCCCCGCCGATCGACCCCGGTCCTCGCCGCACCCGCGGCGCTCTTGGGCCGGCTCTTGGGCCGGCGCTTGCGCCGCATGGCTCGGGCCAAACGGGCCGCGAGGCCTCGAAATCATGCCCTTTTGCGGCTTTATTCCCGCCATGGATGCTTTAAGGAAGGGGCAGGATCAGGTCGCACCCGGCAGCTGGCGGTGCTAGAGCCTGATGCAGGAACAATGGGGCCGGGCCGCTACCGGAACGCCCGCAAGGATGAGAAGGATGTGACGCAATGATCCAGACCGTTGGCATCATCGGGGCAGGGACCATGGGGAACGGCATCGCGCAAATCTGCGCCGCGGCCGGGCTCTCGGTCGTGATGGTCGACATTTCCGATGCGGCGGTGAACCGCGGGCTTTCGACCGTCGGCGGCAGCCTCGAGCGCCTGGTCAAGAAGGAGAAGATGTCGGCGGCCGACCGCGAGGCGACGCTCAAGCGCATCACCGGCACCACCGATCGGGCGAAGCTGGCCGATTGCGACCTGGTGATCGAGGCCGCCACCGAGAACGAGGAGCTCAAGGTCAAGATCCTGAAGGACCTCTGCGCGACGCTGTCGCCGCGCACGCTCGTTGCAACCAATACCTCGTCGATCTCGATCACGAAGCTTGCCGCCGCGACCGATCGCCCCGACCGCTTCATCGGCATGCACTTCTTCAATCCTGTGCCGGTGATGGCGCTGCTCGAGCTCATCCGCGGCCTGCAGACCTCCGACGACACCCACGCCAAGGCGCTCGATTTCGCCCAGCGCGTCGGCAAGGTGGCGATCACGGCCAAGAACAGCCCGGGCTTCGCGGTCAACCGCATCCTGTGCCCGATGATCAACGAGGCGATCTTCGCTCTCCAGGAGGGGATCGCGACGGCGGAAGAGATCGACGCCGGCATGAAGCTCGGCTGCAACCATCCGATCGGGCCGCTGGCGCTGGCCGATCTCGTCGGGCTCGACACCATGTTGTCGGTGATGGAGGTCTTCTACAAAGGTTTCAACGACCCCAAATACCGTCCGGCCCCCTTGCTGAGGGAAATGGTCGATGCCGGCCATCTCGGCCGCAAGACCGGGCAGGGTTTTTACACTTACGGCGCCTGATCACACGGCGCAGGCGGCGGGCATCTAGCGTCCGCCGCCCGATGCCCGCAATTTGCGCTGCGACAAGGACGTCGCGTGCGATTGCTTCTAGCTTTCTTCCTTCTCCCCTTGTGGGAGAAGGTGGCGCGAAGCGCCGGATGAGGGGTCTCTCTCCGCAAACTCAAATGTTTGAGGAGTGCGCCGAGAGAACCCCTCACCCGTCTCGCCGCTACGCGGCGAGCCACCCTCTCCCACAAGGGGAGAGGGGAAGACAGAACGGACGAAGAATAACATGTCGGATCGACTGAAGGCCGAGCGCGAGGCGGCGGCCGCGCGGCGGAACCTGCTGACCCAGGATGCGATCGAGCGTACCGGGATTACCGAAGAGATGATCGCGGAACTGGTTACGCGCTTTTACGGGCGCGTGCGCGAGGACGCGCTCCTGGGGCCGGTATTCGCGGTCGTGCAGAATTGGGACGAGCATCTCGCCAAGCTCGGGGATTTCTGGTCGTCAGTCGTGCTGATGAGCGGCCGCTATCATGGCTCGCCGATGCGGGCGCATCTGCCGCTCAGCCTTGTCGGCGATCATTTCGACCGCTGGCTCTGTTCGAACAGACCGCGCGCGACGTCTGTCCGCCCGCGGCGGCCGCGCTCTTCATCGACAAGGCACGCCGCATCGCCGACAGTTTTGAAATGGCGTCGGCAACGGTCGCAGGCCGCATCGCTTCGCCGCGTCACGTGCTCAGATCGTGAAATACCGAATGCCTGCCTGAGAAACGTGCAGCTCACATCGCGCGATGGCGCGTTGCACCAATTCCAACATCATCGGTCTGGTCTGCAAAATCATCATGCCGCTCGCGTGGTGCGACGTAGAACTGTGAAAATACGTTTGAACGCGTTCACTCTCGTTCAATCAAAGCGAGCAGAGCCATATTGATGCACTGCGGCGCCAATTCTTCGCCTTGTTTTCGGCAGAGTTCCAGCGCCTGCTAACGTGCATGTCGCGCGCATCATTCAACATCAATTCCTCATCCTCCGAGAACCCTGCGGAGCCTGAAGTTGACGCGGCCATGGAGCAGACGCGGCGAACGCTGCTGCTGGGCGCGCTCGCCACCTCGGCCTGTCTCGGCTGTTCCACATCGGCGCGCGCAGGCGAGGACCCGCCCGGCTCCGACGAACGGCCACAGAAGGGCGATGTGCTCGTCTTCTCCGAAGGTGACCAGGAGGGCAAGCTGATCACCGCGGCCGACCTGCCGGCCGGCGGGCCGCCGGTGCATGCCTGGCCGAAGGATCCCAAGACCTCGGTCGTGCGCAGCGCCTCGCGGCTCAACGAGATCCTGCTCATCCGGCTCGATCCCGCCGAGCTCGACGAGCAGACCCGCGCGCGCGCCGTCGACGGCATCATCGCCTATTCGGCGATCTGCTCCCATGCCGGCTGTCCGGTCACCGCCTGGGTGAAGAGCGACGTCGGCGACAAGGAGGTGCTCAAGTGCATGTGCCACAACTCCGAATACGATCCTCGCGCGGGCGCGCAGGTCGTGTTCGGGCCGGCACCGCGACGGCTCGCGGCGCTGCCGCTGGCGTTCGCTGACGGTTCGCTCAGCGTCGCCGGAAACTTCGTCGGAAAGGTAGGTGGCGCGCAGCCAGGATGATGGACGGTGGCGGGTCATGCCCGCGTCACGAGAGGCCGCATCCGCCGATGGGCGGACGACGGGACGAACGACAAGAATTCAACGCAAGAATTCAAACGGATGAAAAAGGGGAACGTCCATGACCAGGAAGCAGTGGTTACTGTCCGGCTTCGTCGCCTTCACGTGTCTTGCCTCGACCGCCGCCGTGTCTGGCCCGATCGAGAATTATTCTCCGGTCACCGCGCAGCGCCTGGAGAATCCGGAACCGAGCAACTGGATGCTCTATCGGCGCACTTATGACGGGCAGGGCTACAGCCCGCTCGACCAGATCAACACCTCGAACGTGAAGGGTCTCACGCCGGTCTGGACGTTTGCGACAGGCGTCGTCGAAGGCCACGAGGCGCCGCCGATCATCAACAATGGCGTGATGTTCGTGGCGACCCCGATGGGGCAGGTGATCGCATTGAACGCGAAAACCGGCGACGAATACTGGCGCTACAAGCGACAGCTCCCCGACGATCTGTTCCAGCTGCATCCGACCAGCCGCGGCGTCGGCCTCTGGGAGGACAAGCTCTATCTCGCCACCACCGACGATCATGTCGTCGCGCTCGACGCCAAGACCGGCAAGGTGGTGTGGGACACCAAGGTGCAGGACTACAAGAAGGGCCAGTACATGACCCTGATGCCGCTGATCGTCGACGGCAAGGTCATCGTCGGCGGCTCCGGCGGCGAGTTCGGCGTGCGCGGCTATGTCGCCGCCTATGACGCCAAGGACGGCAAGGAACTGTGGCGGACCTACACCATTCCCGGCGAAGGCGAGCCCGGTCACGACACCTGGCAGGGCGACGACTGGAAGAACGGCGGCGGCTCGGCCTGGATGACCGGCAATTACGACAAGGACACCAAGACGATCTATTGGGGCGTCGGCAACGCGGCGCCGTGGCCGGGCGAGACCCATCCCGGCGACAATCTCTACACCTCGTCGGTGCTTGCGCTCGATCCGAACAACGGCAAGATCAAGACCTTTCACCAGTACCACCAGAACGATTCCTGGGACTGGGACGAGGTCGAAGCGCCGATGCTGATCGACCTGCAACGCGATGGCCGCAACATCAAGAGCCTGGTCCATCCGGGGCGCGACGCGATCTTCTGGGTGCTCGAGCGCACGCCGACCAAGATCAACTACGTGGCCGGCTGGCCGTTCGTCTCCACCGACGTCTGGAAGGGCATCGATGCCGAAACCGGCAAGCCGATCGTCGATCCCGCGCACAAGCCGGTGATTGGCAAGCGCGTGGAGTTCTGCCCGTCGCTGTGGGGCGGCAAGGACTGGCCGTCGGCGGCCTACAGCCAGAAGACCGGCCTCGTCTACGTGCCCGCCAACGAGAACTTCTGCGGCGGCTTCACCGGCGAGAAGGTCGCACTCAAGCCGGGCGAGCTCTGGCTCGGCACCAAGCCGGAAGACATCGGGCTGAAGACAAAGCCGGGCGCGGATCATTTTGGCGAGCTGCAGGCCTGGGATCCCGTCACCGGCAAGAAGGTGTGGCAGCACAACTTCCCGAAGTCGCAGCTGTTCGGCTCGGTGACGGCGACCGCGGGCGATCTCATCTTTGCCGGCGGCACCAACGATCGCAACTTCCGCGCCTTCAACGCCAAGACCGGCGAGCTGCTGTGGGAGCAGAAGACCAACTCCGGCATCATGGGCATGCCGGTGTCCTATGAGATCGACGGCACCCAATACATCGCGATCCAGTCGGGATGGGGTGTGGACGCGCAGCGGATCCAGGATGCGCTCGTGACCAACAACATCGGCATCGAGGCCAACGTGCCGCAGGGCGGCGTGGTCTGGGTGTTCGCGCTGAAGAAATAGCTCCGCGGGCGGATCGAAAGAAGCGGAGCAGCAAGGGGGGTGGCGAATGCGGCGGACGGAAACGTCCGCCGCATTTTGTGTGGGCGTCTTCCCTTCTCCCCTTGTGGGAGAAGGTGGCGCGAAGCGCCGGATGAGGGGTTCTGTCCGCGGACACTCATCGTGAGATGGATTCCCGGAGACAGACCCCTCACCCAAGCGAGGTTGTAGCAACTGGCGTCGCCGCCCTCTCCCGCAAGGGGAGAGGGCACATCGATGTGCAGACGCGAGCCGACTACTTCCCCTGGCGATCCACCTTGTCCTTTTCCTTCTGGTTCATCTCCTGAATCTTTGGATCGGTGCTGCTCTGCCCGGTGGTCTGGGTGGTCGAGGCGGGCGGGGCGGTGGCATTGGGCAGTGAGTTCTGGTCCGGCGCGGTGGGGCGGGTGGCCGTGGTCGGCGTCGTCGTGTTGCTCTGGGCGAAGGCGCCGCCGGCGGTCAAAAGAAAGGCGCCCGACAGCAACGAGACTACGAGCGCCTTCGTGATGTTGACCATCGATCTGCTCCTGTCAGATCGATGCAAACGGCGCAAGGCCGCCTGATGTTCCTAAGCGCGATAGACCTCTATCGCGCGCCTTCTTGTTTGAGCACGATCTCCGCGCAATCGCGCATCCATGCGCTCACGCCTCCAATTGCTTGCCGATCGGCAGCGCACGGATGCGTTTTCCGGTCGCGGCGAAGATGGCATTCATGAGCGCCGGTGCGAACGGCGGAACGCCGGGCTCGCCGACGCCGCTCGGTGGCGTGCCTGACGCGGGCGGCACGATGTAGACGTTGGTCACCAAGGGAGACTCGTCGATCCTGACGAGCTGGAAGTCGTCAAAGTTCTTCTGCTGCACCTTGCCGTCCTTGAAGGTGATCTCGCCATATTTGGCGAGGCTGAGGCCCATGATCGCCGCGCCCTCGATCTGCGAGGCGATGCGCTCGGGGTTGACATAGGTGCCGCAGTCGATCGCGGTGTCGACCCGCGGCACCGTCAGCTTGCCCTTGTCGTCGACGGCCACCTCGACGATGGTCGCGATGTAGCTGACGAAGCTGCGGTGTACCGCGATGCCGAGACCGTGGCCCTTCGGCACCTGACGGCCCCATTCGCCCTTCTCGGCCACCAGCTCGACCACCTTGCGCAGGCGCGCGGTGTCGATCGGGTAGCTGTCCAGGGGCTCGCCATAGTTCCACAGGTCCTTCACCGCGGGCTTGACGATCCGCGGGCTGCCGATCAGCGCGAGCAGCGTCTCCTTCTGGTCGCGGCCGGTCGCGTTCGCGATCTCGCCGACCATCGACTGCACCGCGAAGGCCCGCGGGATGTTCGACACCGAGCGGAACCAGCCGATGCGGGTGAACGCCGCAGCCTCCGGGTTCTCGCAGGAGATGTTGGCAATCTCGAACGGCATGTCGACGAGGCCCATGCCGAGCTCGAAGGGCGCCTGGTGCACCGTACCGGCCGCAAAGGTCGAGGCGATGCTGGGCGCCACGCTGCGGTGGCGCCAGGCGATCACCTTGCCGCTCTTGTCGAGGCCGGCCTCGATCCGCTCGACCGAGACGGTGTGCAGGAAGCCGTTGTGGATGTCGTCCTCCCGCGTCCACTGCACCTTCACCGGCGCGCCGAGCTCCTTCGACAGCAGCGCGGCTTCGAGCGCATAGTCGCATTTCGACTTGCGGCCGAAACCGCCGCCGAGCAGCGTGACATTGACGGTGACGTTCTCCTCGGGGATGCCGAGGGTCTTGGCGACGTCCTCGCGGGTGCCGCCCGGGCTCTGCACCGGCGCCCAGATCTCCGCCTTGTCGCCCTTGACGTCGGCGACCGCCACTGGCGGTTCCATGGCGACATGGGCGAGATGCGGGACGTAGTACTCGCCGACGATCACCTTGTCGGCGCCTTTCAGGGCGGCATCCGCATCGCCCTCCTTGCGCACGACGAGGCCGGGCTTGCGCGAGGCCTCCTCGAGCTCCTTGCGGTAGGCGACGGAGTCGTATTTGCCGTTGGCGCCGTCGTCCCAGACCAGTTTCAGCGCGTCGCGGCCCTTGATCGCCGCGCCGGTGTTGCGCGCGATCACCGCGACGCCGCCGAGCGGCTGGAATTTCGACGGCCACGGCCAGCCGCGCGCCTGCATCACCTTCTCGACGCCGGGCACCTTCAACGCCGCGTCCGGATCGAACGAGGTAAGCTTGCCGCCGGTCACCGGCGGGCGCGCGATCACGGCATATTTCATCCCCGGCAGACGCACGTCGGCGCCGTATTGCGCCTTGCCGGTGGTGATGTCGTGGAGATCGACGATGCCGATCTGGCCCTTGGTCAGGTAGCGGAAGTCCTTGGGGTCCTTCAGCTTGAGGCCTTCGATGCTCGGCACCGATTCCTTGGCGGCGTCGGCGGCGAGCTCACCGAAGCCGAGCTTGCGTCCGCTGGCGCTGTGGACGACCTCGTGATTGACGGCCTTGACCTCGGTCGCGGGCACGCCCCAGCGCTTGGCGGCGGCCTGCTCCAGCATGGTGCGGGCGGCGGCGCCGATCTGGCGCATCGGGATCAGGTAATGCCGCGTGCTGCGGGAGCCGTCGGTGTCCTGGTTGCCGAACTTGACCTCGTCGCCATGGGCCTGCTGCACCTTGACCCTGGACCAGTCGGCCTCCATCTCCTCGGCCACGATCAGCGGCAGGCTGGTGCGCACGCCGGTGCCCATCTCGGAGCGGTGGGCGACGATGCTGACGATGCCGTCGGGCGCGACCGCGACGAACACCCGCGGATCGACCACGACGCCATGCGGCATCTTTCCGGCGCCGGTCTCATAGGCAAACGCCTGGCGCGACATCACGGGCGCGGCGAGCACGAAGCCGCCGGTGATGCCGAGCCCCTTCAGAATGCTGCGGCGCGAGACCTTCTCGACACGGATGTTCTTTTCGAAGCTGTGGAGCTTCCGGGGATTGTCGATGAAATTCATGTCACACTCCCGTCGATGCGAGATGGACCGCGTTTTCGATGCGCTGGTAGCAGCCGCAGCGGCAGATGTTGCCGGACATGGCCTCGCGGATCTGGTCGTGCGAGGGCTTCGGGTTGTCCATCAAGAGCGCCGCGGCCTGCATGATCTGGCCGGCCTGGCAGAAGCCGCATTGGGGCACGTTGACCTGGCGCCAGGCTTTTTGAACCGGGTGATCGCCGTTCGGATGCAATCCCTCGATCGTCGTGACCTCGCGTCCGGCGACGTCGTTGACCGACGTGATGCAGGAGCGCACCGCCTCCTTGTCGACGATGACGGTGCAGGCGCCGCACAGGGCCTGGCCACAGCCGAACTTGGTCCCGGTCAGCCCGGCCTCGTCGCGCAGGAACCAGAGTAGCGGGAGATTCGGGTCGCCATCCCAGCTCTGTTCCTGGCCGTTGATCTTCACCTTGATCATGATCTTCCCTCGCTCTTCATAAGCATGAATTGAAATACGCCGGCATGCGCCGGCGGGGCTCGTGCGTCGTCGCAACGTCCCGCCGTCATCCCGCGCGGGCAAATCCCGGAGGGAGGCAGGAACGCCTAGCGATGTCTGGATGTGCTCGATACCTCCCGTTTTGTTCTTGTTTGATTGAACTTCGCGCGGCATCGTGACGGCGCGATCGCAGCAGCGATCGGCCGGCCCGGCGTTCACAGCCGGGTGTTCTCAGCATGCAGAGATTGCATCTGGGGTTTGTCAAAAGCAGGGCGCGGCATTGCGCCGCGCGCATTGTGCAACTGCAAAGCAGGTCGCAATAAAAAAGCTTCGTCCGCCAGAAGGACTGTACGGACGAAGCAGGATGCCTCAGTCGAGGGAGGGAGAAACGCAGGTGCCGCGGGCTTCAGGCGGGAAGCGGGCGGCACTGCGCAGTCATTCAGAGACCAGGACTGAGGGAGCGCGTGGCTCTCTTAGACGCAGAGTGCAGAAGCGGCGGCTTCGCCGCGATCGTTGGAAGCCACCCCCGTCCGGCTCGCTGGTGCTGGTCCGGACCAGCGAGCGGACGTGGCGTGGGTTTGCTCGGGCCGCCTCGTTCAGGCGGCCTTCGTCAGGCTGCTTTGGCTTTCGCCACGTGGGTTGCGATCGCGTCCATCAGCGCCGGCGACAGGCAGTCGTAGGGCTCGAGCCCGATCTCCTTCAGCCGCGAACGGATGCCGGCCATCTGCTCCGGCTTCACGCCGGATTCGATCACCGAGGAGACGAAGGCGGCGAATTGCGGCGCCTGCGAGCCCTGTTCCTGGAACAGTTCGGGATGGATGAAGTCGAGGCCGTAGAACGGATGGTTCTTGTTCTCGATGCGGCCGTACATGTGCGTGCCGCAGGCCTTGCAGGCGTGACGCTGGATCACCGCGGAGGCGTCGACGATCTGGAGCTTGTCGCCGTTCTCGAGCACGGTAACGTTCTGGCGCGGCACCACGGCCACGACGGAGAACGTCGCGCCCTGCGGCTTCCAGCACTTGGTGCAGCCACAGGCGTGGTTGTGGGCGACGTCGCCCTTGATGCCGACCTTGACCTGATGGTCCTTGCATTTGCAGGCGAGCGTGCCGCCGGCGAAGCTGCCGCTGCCCTGTTTGAGGCCGTTGTCGATCGATGGGTGGAGTGCAACAGTCATGGGTCGATCCTCCTTGGGGTGATGGCGGTGAGCTAGTAGACGACGACGGAACGGATGGATTTGCCCTCATGCATGAGGTCAAAGCCCTTGTTGATCTCTTCGAGCTTGAGCACGTGGGTGATCATCGGATCGATCTGGATCTTTCCGTTCATGTACCAGTCGACGATCTTCGGCACGTCGGTGCGGCCGCGCGCGCCGCCGAAGGCCGTGCCGCGCCAGTTGCGGCCGGTGACGAGCTGGAACGGGCGGGTGGCGATCTCCTTGCCGGCTTCGGCGACGCCGATGATGATCGAGGTGCCCCAGCCGCGATGGCAGGCTTCCAGCGCCTGGCGCATCACGGTGGTGTTGCCGGTGCAGTCGAAGGTGTAGTCGGCACCGCCGTCGGTGAGGTTGACGAGATGCGGGACGATGTCGCCGGTGATCTTCTTCGGGTTGACGAAGTGGGTCATGCCGAACCGGCGGCCCCAATCTTCCTTGGAATCGTTGACGTCAACGCCGATGATCTTGTCGGCGCCGGCCATCTTGGCGCCCTGGATCACGTTCAATCCGATGCCGCCGAGGCCGAACACGACCACGTTGGCGCCCGGCTCGACCTTGGCGGTGTTGACGACGGCGCCGACGCCGGTGGTGACGCCGCAGCCGATGTAGCAGCTCTTGTCGAACGGCGCGTCCTCGCGGATCTTGGCGACGGCGATCTCCGGCAGCACGGTGAAGTTCGAGAAGGTCGAGCAACCCATGTAGTGGTAGATCGGCTTGCCCTTGTAGGAGAAGCGGCTGGTGCCGTCGGGCATCACGCCCTTGCCCTGCGTCGCGCGGATCGCGGTGCAGAGATTGGTCTTCTGGCTCAGGCAGCTTTTGCACTGCCGGCATTCCGGCGTGTAGAGCGGGATGACGTGGTCGCCCGGCTTCACCGAGGTCACGCCAGGGCCGATCTCGCGGATGATGCCGGCGCCCTCATGGCCCAGGATCGACGGGAAGATTCCCTCGCTGTCGAAGCCGTCGAGCGTGTAGGCGTCGGTATGGCAGATGCCCGTCGCCTTGATCTCGACCAGGACCTCGCCGGCCTTCGGTCCTTCCAGATCGACCTCGACGATCTCAAGCGGCTTCTTCGCTTCGAAAGCGACGGCGGCACGTGTCTTCATCGTAAACTCCTCAGATTCTCGCAGGACGCCAAGAAGTAGTCTCGGCAGTCCTCGTAGCGTTCATTTCTTGCCCATGCAGGCGTCTTCCGCCTTGGTGTAGGTCTCGTTCTTCTCCTCCTTCTTGGAGGGACGCTGCCGGCCCCACGCCTCGTCGGAGCGGGCGCGCAGATAGACATAGAGATCGTCCATGTAGCAGGCGACGTTCGGGTTGTCGCCGAACGCAGGCATGACGTTCTCCTGCGCGGTCGAGATGTTCTTGCGACCGGAGGCGACGACGCCGAGGAAGTCGCCATAGCTCATGGTCTTGACCGAATCCTTCAACGCCGGTGCGTAGGTGGATCCCATGCCGTCGGGGCCATGGCAGACGTGGCAGTCGGAATGATAGCGGCGATATCCGGAATAGGTGAACCAGTCCACGGTGCCGTCGGCCGAAATCTTGTAGGTCGGGTTTCCTTCCTTATCGAGCCACTTTCCGTCGTCTTCCTTCTTGACGGCGGTCGGGTCGCCCGGACCGTCCGCAACAGCAATTCCCCCCGAGGTTACGAAGATCATCGCAGCAATGACAAAGCAGATTTTACGCAAGAGATTATCCTCGAAGGCATCAGGTGGAGACGAGCCGGCGCGTGGAGTTGATCCACGCGCCGGAGCGACACGAAGGTGAGGCTAGTTCGCCGCCGGCAGCGAGAACACGGTCAGCGTACCGCCGAGTGCCGTGTAGTTGCTGAGAGCCGCGTAGCCACCGACTGCGCCGAGACCGGCGGTCGGATCGGTCAGACCAGCTGCCAGACCGATGCCGGCCCAGCCGCCGACGCCCGAGAGCACTGCGACATACTGCTTGCCGCCGTTCTCATAGGTCGTGACGTTGCCGATGATGCCGGAGGGAGTCTTGAACTTGTAGAGCTCCTTGCCGGACTTGGCGTCGACCGCCTTCAGGTAGCCTTCGAGCGTGCCGTAGAACACCACGCCGCCGGCGGTTGCGAGCGCACCCGACCAGACCGAGAACTGCTCCTTGTTCGACCAGACGATCTTGCCGGTCTTGCCGTCCCAGGCGATGAAGTTGCCCATGTGGCTTTCACCCTGCGGCGGATACATCGAGAGCGTCGCACCCACATAGGGCTGGCCCGCGGTGTAGCTCACCTTGAACGGCTCGTAGTCCATGCAGACGTGGTTGGTCGGAACGTAGAACAGCTGCGTGTCCGGCGAGTAGGCTGCCGGCTGCTCGTCCTTGGTGCCGAGCGCGGCCGGGCAGATGCCCTTCACGTTGTGGTCTTCGCCGGCCTTGTCGGTCGAAGCTGCGTCGAGCACCTTCGGACGGCCATAGGTCGGCGAGTTCTTGTCCATGTCGACGCCGGAGGTCCAGTTCACCTTCGGATCGTACTTTTCGGCAACCAGCAGTTCGCCGTTCTCACGGTCCATCGTGTAGGCGAGGCCGTTGCGGTCGAAATGGGTCAGCAGCTTGCGCGGCTGGCCGTTGATCTGCTGATCCGAGAGGATCATCTCGTTGACGCCGTCATAGTCCCACTCGTCATGGGGCGTCATCTGATAGACCCACTTGGCGTTGCCGGAATCCGCGTCGCGCGCGAAGATGGTCATCGACCACTTGTTGTCGCCCGGACGCTGCTTCGGATTCCAGGTCGAGGGGTTGCCCGACCCGTAATAGACGAGGTTCAGAGCCGGATCGTAGGACATCCAGCCCCAGGTGCAGCCGCCGCCGATCTTCCACTGATCGCCTTGCCAGGTCTTCAGCGAGGAGTCGGCTCCGACCGGCTTGCCGAGCGACGTCGTCTTGGCCGGGTCGACCTTGATCTGGTCGTCCGGACCTTCGGAGAAGGCGCGCCAGACCTGCTTGCCGCTCTTGAGATCGTAAGCGGTGACGTGGCACTGCACGCCGAATTCGCCGCCGGAGATGCCGACCAGGACCTTGTCCTTGACGACCAGCGCCGCCGAGGTGCCGGTCTGGCCCTTGCTCGGATCGCCGTTCGTCGCCGACCACGCCACCTGGCCGGTCTTGGCGTCGAGCGCGACGAGGTTGGTGTCGGCCTGATGCAGGATGATCTTGCCGTCGCCATAGGACAGGCCGCGGTTGACCGTGTCGCAGCACATCACCGGGATGACGTTCGGATCCTGCTTCGGCTCGTACTTCCAGACGATCTTGTTCTCGTTTGAAAGGTCAATAGCGTAGACCTTGTTCGGGAACGGGGTGTGGACGTACATCATGTTGCCGATGATCAGCGGGCCGCCTTCATGGCCGCGCAGCACGCCGGTCGAGAAGGTCCAGGCGACCTGGAGCTTGCCCACGTTTTGTGCGTTGATCTGGTTCAGCTTGGAATACCGGGTATTGGCGTAGTCGCCTGCCGGCATCACCCAGTCTTTCGGGTTCTGCGACATCTTGATCAGCTCGTCATTGGCTGAAGCGCTGCCGACGGCGAGAGCCGCCGCGGAGCCAAGATAGGTCGCCAGTAGCACCTTGCGCATAGTCATTTCCTCCGTTGGTATCGTTTATTGTTTCCGAAGCGTTGCTCAATCACCGGGCTTCTCGTCCGGCGTCTGCTCGTGCAGGGCGGTCACGATTGGGACCAGAAACGATGGTGTGGTGTTTCCTCCTCCTGATGAGAGCCACGGGTCCACGTGCAGGAGCGGCCCGTTCTTTTTGTTCCTGCCGCAATCCCTAACGACTTCGTCAACGGGAAACTTGCCCGAGAGAGAAGCCGGTTTGCTTGACAGCGCACGGACGTGAAGATTTTGATTTTGCAGTAGCGAATTCAGCGGCTTCCGCACCGCGTCGGGATCACGTTCAGCGCTCAGGTTCCCCTTGACGGCGTTGCAACTAAGGCGGAGGATTAACTTTCAAGGGTGGCAATGAAACGATGGCGCTCGTTGCAAAAGACCGCTCAAATTCGAGGTGAACGTCACGCAATCTCGGCTGAGGGCTCCGGAAGCGCTGGTCGCGATTCGCGTCGAATTTCCGAATCAAACCAGTGGCTGGATTCTGGATTAATGTCCGACACCATTCATACGCTCTCGACGACTGGAATGACGCCGAAGCGCCAGATCCAGAGCTGGATCGACGGGCTGACCAGCCTGTGTGGGCATTTTGACGTCGATCCGCTGGAGGCCTCCTCGCTCGAAGGCCGCATCGACTACACCTCGGTCTCGCGCCTGAAGCTGTGCCAGATCGAGGTCAGCCAGCATCGCATCGCGCACACGCTCGCGCGCGCCAAGGCCAACGAGCACCCGTACATCAAGATCCACTTCCAGACCTACGGCGTGTCCTATTTCGAGCAGGAAGGCCGCCACATCGAATTGAATCCGGGCGACATCATCGCCTATGACGTCTCCTGCCCGCATTCGATCATCAGCCCCGCCTTCACGCGTCACGACGTGGTGATCGTGCCGAAGGCGCTGCTGCGCGACCGCGGCTTCCCATCGCAGCGGATGCCGGCCTGCAAATTGTCGGCGAAGACGGGTACGGGACGGATCGCCCACGATTTCGTCCACGCGACCTTCGACGAGGCGGCCAAGCTGTCGGCGAACAGCGCGGTCGGCGTCGCCGATTCGCTGATCGACCTCTTGCTGCTGCCGCTGCGCGAAGCCGACACGATGTTCGATCGGGTCGGGCCCGAGGCGATGTATGTGCGCGCGCAGTTCTTCATCCGCGAGCACCTGCGCGATCCGGATCTGTGCATCGACCAGATCTCCGCCGAGCTCGGCTGCTCCAAGCGTTATCTGCACATGCTGTTCTCCGAGCGCGGCACCACGGTGAGCGATTACATCTGGCAGGCGCGCTTGCAGAACTGTCGCCAGGAGCTCGAGGCCCACGCTGGCAAGACCATCACCGACGTCGCTTTCTCCTGGGGCTTCTCCAGCTCGTCGCATTTCAGCCGGGTGTTCCGGAAATATTTTGGCGTGGTGCCGTCCTCGATCCACAAGGCGCAGCAGGGCACCGCGGCCGCGAACGAGCATTAGGCGAGCGCCGCAGCCGACGCAGGCCGCGCGGCGATATCTCTCAGGCCGATATGGCGACGTAGGGAATGCTGGTCACGAGAGCGACGAGCAGCACCGCGTTGCCCAGCATTCCGCTCCAATGCAGCCGGCGCAGCCGGTGCGGGGCTTCAGCGTCGCCCGCGTCCCTCGCGCGGAGCTGGTCGTCGATCCGTTGCATGAACCAGCGGCGCCCCCAGATGGCCAAGGCTGCGATCAGGCCAACGCCCATCGCGGCGATCAGGCGACCGTCGAGCAGGAAAGCCAGCGCCCCGATCACGCCGGCAACGCGCATTACCAGAAAGTGAGCGTTGAACATCCCACGCAATAGCTGGGCGACGGGCTGGATATCGAGCTTCACCAGCAGGAAGGCGGGCGAGGCCAGGGTGAAATAGCCCATCGGAAAGAGCAGGATGACCATAACGCCAACTGCGACTCCATCCGGTGTCATACGATCGGCCCTTCTTGTCGGCCCCGGTGAGGGCTTTCGGCACCGTGCACAATCATAGCGGGAAAATGCGCTTCCGACACTAGGCTTTGGTCGGACGCCGGGCCGCGAAGGGAGCACCCGGCGCGCCGCGCCATGGCTTGCGGTTCAGGCCGGCTCGAGGCCGAGCGACTGCGCGCTCTCGATCCAGATCGGCAGCTCGCGCTGATAAAGGGCGTTGCTCTCCTTGAAGCCGATCGCCGGTTCGAGCACGAAGGTCGCGAGAACCTCCTTCACTTTCGGATCGTTGTTGGCGGCGACGCAGAGCTCGGCCAGGCGGTCGACCACCGGCTGCGGCGTCGCCTTCGGCACCGCCCAACCGGAGAATCCGCTGACGGTGAAGAATTTCGACGTCGCGCCCTGTTCGGGGAGGGTCTTGATCGCGGGAATCGCGTCGACTTTCTTCGAATGCACCGCGAACACGGTGCCACGGTCGCTTTGCAGGACGGATTGCGCGGCCGTGTAACTGCCCATCGCGGCATCGAGCGTGCCTTCCAGCATGCCCGTCCACATCGGCGCTTCGCCGCGGTAATGGACCGGCTCGATATTGAGGCCATACTGCTTGTTGAGCTCGTTGATCGTCATGTGCGGGGCCGAGCCCGCGCTATAGGTGCCGAAGTTCACCTTGCCGCTCTTGCGCGCGAAGGCGACGAAATCCTCCAGCGTCTTGACGCCGGTCTTCGGGTTCGCGACCAGCAGGAGGCCGGCACCGGGAATGACGCTGACGAGCGCCAGATCCTTGTCCATGTCGTAGCCCGGATTCTTCATCACCACCCGGTTCATGATGTAGGTGGTCGAGATCGAGCACAGCACGGTGTGGCCGTCGGGCTCGGCGCGGGCGACCTCAGCCGTGCCGATCGCGCCGGAGGCGCCGGGCTTGTTCTCGACGACGACGGTCTTGCCGACCTGCTTGGAGATGAATTCGCCATAGGCGCGCGCGAGGAGGTCGGTCTGTCCGCCGGCCGGGTAGCTGCAGATCATGCGGATCTGCCGCGACGGCCACGCAGCTTGTGCAGAGGCGCTGCGCGAGACGAAAGGCATCGCGAGTGCGCTGGTACCGGCGGCGATGAAATAGCGGCGATCGAGTTTTTCGGACATGATTCTCTCCCGGATTTTTGCCGAAAGTACTGCATCATGCCGCCGCTGCCATGGGCGACAGGCGAGACAGATTGGCGCATTCGAACGTCACCGATCCTCGCGTCACCCGGACGATCGGGCCTTCCGTATGACGCGCAGCCAGACGATCTCGGTCAGGGCCACCGCAACGAGGCCGAACGTACCGCCGATCAGCACGTTGACGATGCGCTCCTCCGCAATGCCGCTGGCGCCGCCGGCAAAGGACGCGGCGAGCGCAATGAAGAAGCAGCGCAGGCCGAAGCCGACGATGTAGCGGGAGAAGGAGATCAGCGTGAGGGTGGCTGCGAGCACCGCGAGTGCATAGCCGATCCGGCTTTGCGGCAGCACGATTCCGGCGAGGAAGCCGAGTGGCACGCCGACGAGCGCGCCGATCGCCCGCTGCTTCAGCTTGCCAGTGGACGCCGAGAGATCGCCGACCACGACGCTTGCAGCCGACCACATCACCCATTGCCCCTGCGCAAGGTCGAGGATCTCGACCAGCGCCGCCGCGGCGAACACCGCCAGGGCGGTCGCCGCCGCGGGCAGAAACCATTCGGCCGCGGGCGGTCCGAACGAGGTCGCCGCGCCAGCGTCACGTCGCCGCTGGTCGTAAACCTGGTTCGCGCAGACGAGCGCCAGTGCGATCGGAGAGGAGACGATGATCACGCCGGCATGGCGGAGGGCTTCCGAGGCGCTGACGCCCTCCCGCACCTCGCAGGCGAGATAGACGGCGGGGATGAACACCCAATTGCCGAGCGTGCGGAAATGTTCACCATAGCGTGTCACCGCCACTGCAAGGAAGCCGGCAAGCGCCGTCAGCACCACGAATAGCGGTTTGACGGGCGCTGCAAGGAAAAGCGCGGCAAAAGTGACGAGGATCGCGAGATAGTGCCACGCGATCACTTTTGGCGGCAGGTGCAGCCTCAGCGCGGGAATGAGCAACGAGACCGCGACCAGCCCCAGATTCAGCAGCGCCGTCTCGCGCGCGATGAAATAGGCGGCCACCATCGGACCGACGACGATCAACGCGCGCAGCAGCTCGCCGGTCTTGATTTCCCGGGAGACGGCGGCGCGCAAGTTGGCGGCAGAGGGACTCACGACTTCACCAAATGGCCGAATGAATGGCCGCATTATAGCGGGACGCTGTCAGCCACACCCGGCGTCATTCCGGGATGCGTGCGCAGCACGCAGGCCCGGAATCCATCGGGCGGCATCCTCTGCAGAGAAATGGATTCCGGGCTCGCCCTGCGGGCGCCCCGGAATGACAGATCTCACCGCTGAATGATCTTCATCCAGACATCGCCGAGGATCGCGGGCTCGCGCGGCGGCAAATAGGTGAGGCCGGCTTGCTTGCCGAATTCGGCGATCTTGCCTTCAGCGGCGAGCTCGGTCAGCGCTTTGTTGACGGCGTCGATCAATGCGGGATCGCCGGCGAGCCCGACATAGCCGCGATTGGCGCCGATCGGATAATAGTAGCCGGACGCGGTGATCGGCGTATCCGGATGCGCGGCGCGGTGGGCATCGAAGCGGCCGAGGTCGATCAGCGTCGCGTCGTAGTCGCCACGTGCCAGCGCGCCGAGGAGATCGTCGCGGCCGGGGACGAGATGCGTGATGTTGTCGATCAGGCGCCCCTTGTCGAAGGTCATCAGGATCGCATCGCCCAGCGATCCGCTCTCGATGGCGAGGCGGAGTCCGGCAAGATCGCCGACGTCGGCGATCTTGCGCCCCTTCGCCTTCGGCCCGAGCACCACCGTCATCGGCGAATAGACGTAAGGCTGGCTCGGCGCGAGCACGCCGAGTGCGACGCGGCGCCGCCGGTCCTCGCGCGTGGCGCCAGCGAAATCCGGCAGGCGCGCGGTCTTCATGCCGGGCTTGACGAGGGAATCCGTCGTCAGCGCGTAGCCGCCGACCAGCGAGCAGCGCCCGTCGGAGAGCAGCGCATTGGCCTCGAGCTGCGGGCTGGAATCCTCATCCAGCTTGCTCTCGAACCACTGGATCTTCAGCGGTCGTCCCATCCGCTCCGCGATCGCCTGCGCCAGCAGCACGTCGAAGCCGGAGTCCGGCTTGCCCTTGTGATGCACCGAGAGCGGCGGGCGGTCCTCGTCGAGACAGACATTCAAGGGATCATCGGCAGCATGCGCAGCATTGGCCGCGAGGATCGCGGCGAGGCTCCAGGCGGCGAGCCAGCGCCTCATGGCTTCCTCCGGCTCGAGATGAAGGCCCAGAGATCGCCGATCTCGTCGTCGCTGAGGATATCGCCCCAAGGCGGCATCTTGTTGTTCTTGCCGTTCTTCACGGTGGTGATGAAGCGCGTCTTGTCGTCGGGAAAGGCGCGCAGGTCCGGCGTGATGGTGCCGGAGTTCATCATGTTGGGACCGTGGCAGTGCGAGCACTTTGAAGCATAGGTCGACTTGCCATGGTCGATCTGTGCCTGCACGGGATTGCCGGTTGCGTCGTCCGCGGCACGAACGGTCGCAGCAAGCGCGACCGTCAGCACCGCGACGGTGGCGATGGTCGCCACCGTCTTGTGAGCTACGTCCTTCAGCATCGTGCCGTGGTTATTGCTTGACTGCAAAGACCCACAGCGAGCCACCGGGCGGCACCTTGGCAAGCCGCTCGTCGCCGGAGAACAGCGAGTAGACGCCGCCATAGCCGCTGGTCACGGCAACGTACTGCACGCCGTCCTGCTGCCACGTCACCGGCTGCCCCTCGATGCCGGAGCCGGTCTGGAACTGCCAGAGCTTCTTGCCGGTGTCGGCGTCGAAGGCCTCGAACTCGCCGGTCAGCGCGCCCGAGAACACGACGCCGCCCGCGGTCGACAGCACGCCCGAGAAGCGCGGGATGTCGCTTGGCGCTTCCCACTTGGCCTTGCCGGTCATGGGATCGATCGCCTTCAGATGACCGCGCGGGCCGTCACCCCATTCCCAGAGATCGGTGAGGTCCATGCCGAGATACCATTCGCCCTGCTTGAAGGTGACGGGCTCGGTCTTGTACCTGCCGCCGAAGGCGAGCGTGTTGGCGTAGGCAAGGCCGGTCTGCGGATTGAACGACATCGGCTCCCAGTTCTTGCCGCCGAGGATCGACGGATAGACGGTGACCTTCTTGCCCTCGCGCGCATCCTTCGAAACGTCGGTCTCGATGGGGCGGCCCGTCTTCATGTCGATGCCGGTTGCCCAATTCACCTTCACGTAAGGATTGGCCGCGAGCAGCTTTCCATTGGTGCGATCGAGCACGTAGAAGAAGCCGTTGCGGTTGGCATCCATCAGCACCTTGGTCGGCTTGCCCTCGACATTCATGTCGGCGAGGACCATCTCGGCCACGCTGTCATAGTCGAACGGATTGTTCGGCGAGAACTGGTAGTGCCACTTGATCTTGCCGGTCTTGGGATCCATCGCCAGCACGGAGCAGGTGTAGAGGTTGTCGCCGGGGCGCACCGCCGAGTTGAACGGGCCGGGATTGCCGATGCCCCAATAGACCGTGTTCAGCTCGGGATCGTAGGAGCCGGTGATCCAGGTCGAGCCGCCGCCGAGCTTCCAGGTGTCGCCCTTCCAGGTGTCACCACCGGGCTCGTCGGGCGAGGGGATCGAATGGGTGCGCCACAGATGCTTGCCCGTCGCCGGATCCCAGCCGTCGATGAAGCCGCGGGTGCCGAACTCGGCGCCGGAGATGCCGGTGATGACGACGCCGTCGGCGACCAGCGGGGCCACCGTCATCGAATAGCCTTCCTTGATGTCGGCCGCCTTCTGCCGCCACAGCTCCTTGCCGTCCTTGGCGTCGAGCGCGATCACGTTGGCGTCGAGGGTGGTGCGGAACACCTTGCCGTCGTAGAGCGCGGCGCCGCGGTTGATGATGCCGCAGCAGACGATGCGCGGCGTCTCGGCGGGATACTCGATCTTGCTCTTCCAGATCTGCTTGCCGGTCTTGGCATCGACCGCCATGGTCGCGTTGTGCGAGGTCACGTAGATCACGCCCTGGTACACCAGCGGCTGCGATTCCTCGCTGCGATCGTCGTTGAAGGAGTAGTTCCAGACCGGGACGAGGTTCTTGACGGTGTCCTTGTTGATCTGGTTCAGGGTCGAGAAGCGCTGGAGATTGTAGCCCATCCCGTAGTTGAGAACGTTCGATGTATCGGTCGCACCCTTGACCAATTGCTCGGTGGTCTGGGCGCTTGCATACGTTGATGCAAGCATGACGAGGCTCGCGGCCATCGCAAAGCGTTTCATCCGTTCCTCCCAATATGCGCGCCTTTTGACGCTGCGACAGCAACACTCCGCTGGAATGCAAAACGCGTCAATACGAAAGTCGTAATCGAGACGCCGATATGTTAGACGGCAGGTGCCGGTCACCTGACGGAAACCTTACAGTCGCCTCTCACTTGTGCGCAGGCGCTGGAAAAATTCCGTGGCATGAAGCGGTGCCGCGCGCAGGCCGCCGGATTCGGGCAGTCTGGTTCCGCGAGTTGTGCGGCGCGCAGGTTGCAATTCCGGACTTGAACCGGGGCTTGCTTGTGGACTTATGTCGTTTCGATCCCGCTCGAATCGGGCTCTTGGTCAGGGAGGTTTTGATGATTTCGCGTCGCTCTGTTGCGCTTGCGCTCACGATTGCACTGCTGTCCGGTCCGGCGTGGTCGGCCTCCGGCAACGCGATCAAGATGTTCGATACCGACAATGACGGCACGCTCGACCTTGCCGAGGTGAAGAAGGCCGCGACTGCATTGTTCGCCAAGCTCGATCCCGATCACGACGGCACGCTGGATGCGCGCGAATTGCGCGGACGGCTGACGGCGAAAGAACTCGCCGCCGCCGATCCCGACCGCGACGGGACTCTCACGCTCGACGAATATCTGTCCGTGGTGGAGCAGCGCTTCAACGCCGCCAATCCGGACAAGGACGGGACGCTGGATGCGAAGGAATTGAACTCGCGCGCCGGCCGCGCGCTGCTGCGCCTGTTGCGCTGAGAGCGGCAGTGCTTGACTGGGAGCGAAGGTGATTTGCCCGAGAGGGAAATTCGCGGGCTAAATGCGACAGTTCGCTGTATCTGCCGTTCAATTCCAGGCTTGCGCTGCATCTGACGCAGCCCTAGGTTTTGCCCCGCGCGATGTCGCGCTCAATACCCTTGGGAGACCCCGGATGGCTTGGAAAGCTCCGAAGATCGTGGAAGTGTCGGTCGGCATGGAAATCAACATGTACGCCTGCGCTTCGCGCAAGTAAGACTGACGAACCTGCCGCGGCTTCGGTGGCGAATGCCATCGAAGCCGTGGCAGTGTTCGGCACCCTCGTGGCTGCGCCTCGCGCTTTGCCGTCGATGCAACTTCATACCTGAAAAGCCACACCTAAAAAGCCACACTTTAAAAGCCACACTTGGGCTGGCTTCGACACGCTCTCTCCAAAATCTCGGTCGTGCTCTTGCCGCAGTGTGTTACGCTGGCGCTCGGTCAGCGCTGCTGCCGCTTTGACGCGGCGCGGCCTTCAGGACACGGGATGCACGGCGGAGTTCGCAAATTAGGGTTGGCGATTGCGTGCACGATCGCGCTCGCACCGGCATATGCCAGCGCTGAGGAGGGCTTCGATACCGAGCACATCTTCGGCTTCATGATCGGCACCGATGTCGGCAATCCCGGCGAGCGCGAATTCCAGAGCCAGACCACGGGGCGGTTCGGCAAGGGCGGCGGCACCTATCGCGCCCTCGCGCAGGAGGTCGAGATCGAGGTGGTGCCGTTGCCGAACTTCCGCATCGAGGTCGGTGGCACCGCAAGCTTGCACGACATCACCGGCGTTCCCGATATCGACGATCGCCGTCAATTCAATTTCCAGGGCGCCTCGCTCGACCTGCGCTATCGCCTGCTCGACCGCGAGCACGCGCCGTTTGGCCTGACCGTCGCCGCCGAGCTCCACGGCGACCGCATCGACGAGACCAGCGGCGCCAAGGGGCGGATGTACGGCACCGACTTCACGCTCGCCTTCGACCGCGAACTGATCCCGAACTTCGCCATCGGCGCGCTCAACCTGATCTATCAGCCGGAATGGGCGCGCTTCGAGGTGGCGGGACTGTCCGAGAAAAGCTCCACGATCGGCGCGGCCTTCGCCGGCCTCGTGCGGGTGCGGCCCAACATGCTGCTTGGCGGCGAGCTGCGCTACTTCCGGCAGTATGAGGGCATCGGTCTCGGCGAGTTTTCGGGCCAGGCCCTGTTCGTCGGCCCGACCGCCTATTTCCAGCTCTCCGAGCGCTCGCGGTTGACACTGAGCTGGAGCATGCAGGCCTGGGGCCGTCCAGCCGGATCGGGCGCCAATCTCGACCTCGTCAATTTCGAGCGCCATCAGGCGCGGCTGGTGTTCGGGGTGAATTTCTAAGGTGGGGGTCGTCATGCCCGGGCTTGTCCCGGGCATCCACGTTCTTTGTGCCGGGGAGCAAGGCGTGGATGGCCGGGACATAGGCGAGCGAAAGCGACGCCGTCCTTCGGACGGCTATGCCCGGCCATGACGATGTCGAAGCGTCAAGGCCTCAAGCACTAGCCTCGCATGTCAGGACCTCGCGCAGCAGAGAGATCGGCTGTTCCGGCCATCCCTCACGCCCGTTTGAAACTTCCCTCTCCTTGAAACGTAACCTTTCGTGCTAAATTCCATCGTCCCGCGAGAGGATTCCGGCATGAACCCGATCGACCTGGTGGTGACCGTGTGTGCGGTGCTGTCGCCTGCGACCTGCGAGGAACAGCATCTGGTGTTCAACTATGCGGGGTCGCCCCGCCAATGCGTGATGGCCGCGCCGCCCTACATCGCGCAATGGGTCGGCGAGCATCCGAAGTGGCAGGCGGTGCGGTGGCGCTGCGAATATCCGCACGCGAACGACAAGGCGTGACACGGCCGTCCTATTTCGTGCAGTCCTTCAGGTCCTTGTCGGCGATCGAGAACACAGCATCCGCCTTGATCTCGATACCGAGGACGAAGCACTGGCGCGCATTGGGAAAGGTGACCTTGGCGTCATAGCGGCCAGGCTCGATGCCGGTGATGCGCAGCCGCTCGTCGTGATCGACCTCCTTGTCCTTGTCGTTCAAGGTCTGGTTCGGGCCGAACTCGGGCTTGCCAACCGGCGATAGCTGGAAGCCGGTGATCGTCTCCGTGGTCAGATTCCAGAGCCGGATGCCCTTGCTTTGTGCGGCGGCTTCGCCGGCAAGCGCCAGCAACGCGATCAACACCAGACCCCAACGCATCAAATCGTCCTCCCAAAGATCGTCCACCCAAGGCGACGCCATTATTGTCTGATCAGGCGCTCGCGGTTCTTTGCCTTGTCGAAATTTTTGACGCGGTCAAGGCCGTTCGGCCCGATCAGCTTCGCTGAGGTAAGATCGGCGCCGTCGAAATCGGTGTCGATGACGATGGCGCCGGTCAGATCGGCGCCGCCGAGTTGGGCATTTTTCAGTGATGCACCGGTGAGGTCGGCGCCCCTGAGCACCGCAAATTCAAGATCGACGCGCGACAAATCGGCGTTGCGCGCGTTCAGCCGTTCCAGGTTGGCGGATCTCAGTACCGCGCGCATCAGCCCCATCGACTGGTTGCGCATATCGGCGCCAAGATGCGCGTCCGCGATCGAGGCGCCGACCAGGCTTGCGCCGGTGAGGTCGGCAGCGATGCGCGCTCCCGACAGGTTCGCGCCGTCGAGGCGCGCACGGGCCATTTGCGACGCGAACAGATTGGCGCCCTTCAGGCTTGCGCCGGTAAGATCCGCATCCAGCAGCCAGGCCTGATCGAGGATCGCACGGTCGAGCCTGGCGTCTCGGAGTATTGTCTTGTTGAGCCGTGCGGCGCGGAAAATCGCGTTGGACAGGTCCAGCCCCGAGAGATCGAGGCCCGACAGGCGCTTGCCGGTGAAATCGGCAGGCTGCGCGGCGCTCGCTTTGGCCAGCACCGCCTCGACCTCCGGCCTGGTCATTTCGGCCGAAACCATCGCGGGGGAGGTGAGGTCGACGTCACGCATCATGTCCTGCGCGCGCGCCGTCATCGCGACGAGTGCGAGGCCAAGCGTCGCAAGACCAAGCGTTGCGAGGGCGACCGTCCGCGTCATCATCAACTCCGCCGCCGGCCTGTCTAGCACGTCCGCCGGGCGACCGGCTATGAGACATCTCGCTCGGCGCGGTCGCCTTGAGTTCGTCGGGCGAGGTCGGCCTTGATCGCCGCAATCTCGGCTTCGCCGCGTGTGTCGCGCGGGATGCCGATAGGCACCTCGGCCACGATGCGCGCCGGCCGCGGCGACAGGAAGAACAGGCGGTCGCCGAGGCGGATCGCGTCGTCGATACTGTGGGTGACGAGCAGCGTCATCACGGGGCGGCTTGCCACCAGCGTGGCGATCTCGTCGCGCAGGCGGCCTGCGAGCGCGTCGTCGAGCGAGGCGAGGGGCTCGTCGAGCACGAGCAGATCGGGCTCGACCGCGAAGGCGCGGGCGAGCGCGACGCGGCGGGCAAGGCCCAGCGACAATTCGCCGGGAAAGTGGCTGCGATGCGCCTCCAGCTCCAGGATCCTGAACAGCTCCGACAGCTTCGCATCGGAAATGCCGGGCGCAGCCAACCGCACGTTCTGCTCGACCGAGCGCCACGGCAGCAGCCGCGGTTCCTGGAACACCATGCCGATCCGCGCCTCCGGTGGCCGCGCGATGGTCCCGTGAAAGTCGCGGTCGAGCCCGAGGAGGATACGCAGCATCGTGCTCTTGCCGCAGCCGGAGGGTCCGATCAGCACGCCGACCTCGCCGGATTGAAGCGCGAACTTGATCGGCGCCAGCACGTCCTGCGTCCCGCCCGCCGCGTTCCTGAACGCTTTGCCTGTGATGTCGACCTCAAGCCGCACGGGGCCGCCACCTTGTTGCGCGGGCCTCGAACGGCTGCACCAGCACCGTCTCGATCACGAGCACGACGGCCGCGAATGTCAGGGAGTAGGCGAGCAGGCGCGGCGTGTCGAACAGCTGGAAGGCGACCCCGATCTCGAAGCCGACGCCGTTCGGCCGTCCCAAGAGTTCGGCGACCAGCACGATCTTCCACACCAGCGACAAGCCGGAGCGGGCCGAGGCTGCGATATAGGGCGCAAGCTGCGGCAGCACGACATGGCGGAAGGCGCGCCAGCGCGGCATCGCGAACACGCTCGCCATCTCGTCCAGCGAGCGGTCGAGCGCGCGCGTGCCCTCGCGCAAGGTGACGATGGCGGTCGGCAGCTTGTTGATGGCGATTGCGGCGATCGCGGCCGCCTCGGTCAGGCCGGCCCAGATATAGGCGAGCACGATCACGACCAGCGCCGGCAGGTTGAGCAGCAGGATCAGCCAGGGATCGCCGAGCCGGTCGGCGAGCTTCACCCGCCCCATCAGGTAACCGATGGCGCTGCCGAGCGACATCGCCAGCACGAAGGCGAGTGCGACGCGCGCCAGCGTGGCGCCGAGATGCAGGAACAGCGCGCCGTTCGAGGCTTCCGCGATGATGACGTTGAGCACGGCAGGCGGGGAGGGCAGTTTTGCGCCGCCGACGAACAGCGCTGCAATCCACCAGGTCGCGAGGAACAGGGAAAACGAGAGAAGACGCAGCACCTCAGTCTCCGGGGACTGCGTGATAGAAGGTGCCGGGATCGAGCTCGGCCGCCGGCCCGACCAGGTCGCGGCCGCCGGTCTCGGCCAGCACGTGGTAGAGCACGCGCGCATCCGTCTCCTCGTCGGCGATGCTCCGGCGCGGAATGCCGTCGCGATAACGGTCACGGTAGGTCTTGAGCATGACGGCATCGCTCGTGCCGGTGAGCGGCGCGATCTTCTCCCAGGCCGCGTCGGAGGTGACCAGCAATTGCTTGGCCTTGCGGGTCATCGCGATGAAGCGCGCCACCGCCTCGCGATGGCTTGCCGCCCAGCTCTCGTCGAAGACATAGCCGACCGCGGAGACAGCTCCCTTGGCGCCCAGCTTGGGAAGGATGTCCTCGATGCCGGCGAGGCGGCGAAAGCCCTTGGCCTCGAGCTGGGCGCAGAAATTCCAGAAATTGAGGCTGGCATCCATCTCGCCGTCGAGCGCCTTGGCGGCGATCAAAGGCGGCGCGCCATAGACGATGGTCGCTTCCGACTTCAGGTCGATGCCGTCCTGCTTCATCCGCGCCTGCAGCAGCAGCCAGCTCTTGTCGATCGGGCCGCCACCGACGGCGAGCTTGCGGCCCTTGAGGTCGGCGAGCGTCTTGATCGGCGAGGCCGCGGGCACCATTACCGCGCCGAGTGCGCTGGAATAGGGGTAGAAGGTGAGCTTGGCGCCGAGGGCGCGCTCGCGCGACACCCACAGCCAGTCCGACAGGATGATGTCGGCGCTGCCGGCGCGGAGCGCGATCTTGCCGGCTTCGGGGCTCGCAAGCTCGGTGACCTCCAGCGACAGGTCGGCGTCCTTGTCGAGGCCGCCGGCCCGGATCGCGGCCAGCTCCCAGGAGAATGTTCCGGTCTTCTGCACCGCAAGGCGGATGGTATCCGCGGCGCGGCCGCTTGCGACCTGTGTCAGCGCCAGCGTCACCGCGAGCGCCAATGTTCGACCAAGTGCTCTCATCACCTTGTGAGCCGTTTCCTCGAAGGGAGTGCTTTTCAGGACAATACGCATAGCATAGCTTTCGTCGCAACCAGCGGGAGGACACTCATGAATTTGGCGGGACAGCTACGACCGATTGTCGCCGCATTGGCGGTGCTGGTGGCGGCCATGTCCACGGCGCGCGCCGAGGAGGCCAACGACTATCCGACGTCGGCGCGTGCGGAGTACGTCTATGGCTGTATGAAGGCCAATGGCGAGACGCGGGCCGCCATCGAACAATGTTCCTGCTCGATCGACGTGGTCGCCTCGATCGTCACCTATGAGCGCTACGTCACCGCCGAGACCGCGCTCAGCATGTCCCAGGTCCGCGGCAATCTCGGCGTCCAGTTTCGCACCTCGGAGCAGGCGAATTCGGCGGTGAATGATCTGAGGCGGGCGCAGGCCGAGGCCGAGGTGAGGTGTTTCTGATCTAACACCGTCATTCCGGGGCGATGCGAAGCATCGAACCCGGAATCTCGAGATTCTCAGGTGCGCAATCGCGCACCATAGTTCGGTCCTGCGGACCGCCCCGGAATGACGGCGTGACTATTATGTCCCCGGCTTCTCCACATCCCACTCATTGCGGAACACGTGCCCATCCGTGTCCTTGGCTTCCGCGCGGAAGCGCTTGGCGCCGTTCGACACGTAGATGAAGCGCAGATTGGGATCTTCGGAGATCGAGATGCCGCCTTCCATCGACAGAACGGGGCTGTCGTCCTGCGTCAGCTCCAACTGGTTGACGAAGAAGGCGGGAATATAGAGCTGCGTGACCTGGTCCATTTGCAGGCCGGAATTGTTGGGATGGCCGATCATGATCTGCGCCTCGCGGACGCGGCTCGCCGGCGCGTCCTCGCGCGCGAATTGCCGGTAGCGCATCTGCCCAAGCCGGTTCTTCGCTTCCTCGACATTCTTTCCCGCCGGCGCGGAGCAGCCGCCGGAGGCCTTCACATACGTCTTCGACACGTAGAGCTGGCCGTCGCTGAGCTCGGCCACCGCGTGGACGTCGGTGTAGTTGTTGACGCGCACGCGCGTGGAGATCTCGCTGACATTGGCATCCGGCCCGAGCTCGAACTTCGCCGCCATCGGTGCCGGGTTGCGGTCGATGACCAGCGTGATCGAACGGATGCGGCGGGCATCGCCCGGCGAGAGCTTGCTGCGCAGGGTCACCGGCACGATGGCCGCATCCTCGGCGCGATACGGCATCTCGATGCCGATCACGTCGGCGCCGTCGTTCATGGGACGGTTGCTGAAGATGTCCTGCACCAGACCCGGCCAGGGATCGTAGGCCTCTTCGGCATTCGCCGGCACAGCGAAGGCGATGCCGAGAAGCAGGGCGATCAGGGGCAGGCGGCGTATGCATCCCGTCATGGTCATGGTCCCGTGCGGACGAAGCAGCCAGCGTCCGCGAAGCTGGCATAGCGTAGCGCGCCCGCTACTCCCATTCAATTTCCGAAAATGCTGCGGTTGCGTTGCGGGCGTTGTAGTCGTCGAACAGCTGCCAGTGCGTCCGTTCCGATTCAGCTGCCTTGTCCGCGGCGGTTCGGATCGGCGCGCCCTTCTTGTTGAGTGTGCGGACGTCGGACAGCATCGTCGTGAGATAACGTCGTTCATCGGCGAGCGCCGCTGGCCAATCGCTCACGGGGCCGTGACCGGGAACGACTCGGGTTGCCGGAACCGTTTCAAGCTCCTTGAGCAGGGCAAGCCAGCCGCGAATGCTGCCGTCCATGACCGGAATGTGGCGGAGAAAGACGAGGTCGCCCGTGAACAGCGTGTTGGTCGTCTCGTCGAACACTGTCAGATCGCTGTCGCTGTGCGCGGCGGGCCAGGCCCGCAAGGTCAGGCGGCGCGATCCAAGATCGATCGTCATCGTGTCCGACACGAGCAGGGTGGGCGGTACGATCTTCACGGGATCGATCAGCTCGCCGCCCATGATGCGTCTGAAATTGTCGAGATAGTAGGGCCCGCGCGTTGCCAGGGCCTGCGGCAGCTTGCTGTGGCCAACGAAGCTGGTTCCTTCCGCCACGAAGGCCGCATTGCCGAAAACATGGTCGGGATGGCCGTGGGTGTTGATGATGTAGCGGATCGGCTTCTCAGTGCGGGCCCGCACGGTCGCCAGCAGCGCCTCGCCCTCGCGGAGGCTGCCGCCGGTGTCGATCACGGCGACCGCATCAGCGCCCACGATGAAGCCGACATTGGCGATGTCGCCCTCGTTCTCGCGCGTCATCAAAGCGATGGTCCCGGAGTGTACGAAGATTCCCGGCGCGACTTCGCTTACAGGCAATTCGGCTGCTTCCGTGCGTGCTAGCGTCGCTATCCCGAGCAGGGTCAGGGCGGCGATCCTTGAAGCGATGTGAGACACTTTTCCGCCTCAGTTCAAAGGGTTTGCTGCATTGCACTGTAACAAAGGGAAGCCAGCACAAAGTTTGGCAAAACATGGCGCGTCATGCGTTGCATGGATAACATTCAAACAAAACGAGGAGGAAGCGCGATGACGGAGGCCGGACGACATCGTCGCTGGTTGTTCTTGCTGTGGGGTCTGGTTGCGTCCTGTGCGCTGGGCGACGTCGCCATGGCGCAGACCAGCGAGACCGGAGACCTCTCGTTCGAGCTGGTCGATCCGAAGGTGCTGCGGGTCTGCGCAGATCCGCGCAATCTGCCGTTCTCCAACGAGAAGGGCGAGGGGTTCGAGAACAAGCTCGCCGAGCTGTTCGCCGACAAGCTCGGGAAGAAGCTCGACTACGTCTTCTTCCCGCAGGCCACGGGCTTCGTGCGGATGACGCTGGGCGCGCATCGCTGCGACGTCATCATGGGCTTCCCGCAAGGCGACGACCTCGTGCAGGGCACCAATCCCTATTACCGCACGACCTATGCGCTGGTCGCAAAGGCCGGCAGCGGGCTCGAGGAGGTCGACACGCTTGAGGACCCGAAGTTGAAGGGCAAGCATGTCGGCATCGTCGCCGGCACGCCGCCGGCGACCAACATGGCGATCGCCGGCCTGATGGGCGCCGCAAAACCCTATCCGCTGATGATCGATACGCGCTTCGACAATTCCGCGCAGGCGATGATCGATGACCTCTCGGCCGGTAAGATCGACGCCGGCGTGCTGTGGGGACCGATGGCGGGCTTCTATGCCAAGAAGGCCGGCTCGCTCCACGTCACGCCGCTGGTGAAGGAAACCACCGGTCCGAAGCTGGTCTATCGCATCGGCATGGGCGTGCGTCCCGCCGACCAGAACTGGAAGCGGCAGCTCAACAAGCTGATCCAGGAGAACCAGGGCGAGATCAACAGGATCCTGCTCGACTTCGGCGTGCCCTTGCTGGACGAGAGCGACCGGCCACTCGGCGCGGAGACGGCCAAGAAGGCGCCATGAGGCGGCGCGTTGCCGCTACGCTGGTCGCCGCCGTTCTGGCGGCGCCGGCATGGGCGCAGCAGCAGGAGCCGTTCGAGCCCGAGGGCTACCGCACCGACAATTACCGCGCGCCGGTGCCGGCGACGCTTGCCGGCGCCCGCGTGCTCACCACAGCCGAAGTCGAGGCGATCTGGCGCGCGAAGAGCGGCGCGTTCATCGACGTGATGCCGCGCGCGCCGAAGCCGAAGAATCTTCCCGAAGGCACCGTCTGGCGCGATGCGCCGCGCAGAAACATTCCTGGCAGCCTGTGGCTGCCGGATACGGGCTACGGGAATTTGCCGCCAGCCATGGACGATTATTTGCAGCGCGGCCTCGCGCAAGCGTCGCGCGGCGACAAGGCTGCGCTGCTCGTGTTCTATTGCCTGGCCGACTGCTGGATGTCCTGGAACGCCGCCAAGCGTGCATTGGCGTACGGCTATTCCAACATCGCCTGGTATGCTGATGGCACCGACGGCTGGGAGCGCGCGGCATTGCCGACCGAAGAAGCGCAGCCGCAGCCGCGGCCGGATCAATGAAGGTGTTCTCCCTCTCCCCGCAAGCGGGGGCGCGACGAGCTTCGCTCGCGCGGAGAGGGTTGGGGTGAGGGGGAGTCTCCGCGGGAGTGGTGTCAGAGAGAGACAAGTGGCCTCCTCCTCGTCATTGCGAGCGGAGCGAAGCAATCCAGAATGTTTCCGCAGAGGGACTCTGGATTGCTTCGCTCCGCTCGCAATGACGATGTGGGTGGAGCTTTGCGGACGTCGACTGGACGGACTCGCGGAGGCTCCCCCTCACCCGGATTGCATCTTCGATGCAACCCGACCTCTCCCCGCAAGCGGGGAGAGGTGAAGGTGACATTACTGCTTCTGCAACTTCGTCAGCGTCCCGGTGCCGTTATTGTCGGTCGCAGAGTAGCTCACCCTGTCGCCGGCGTGGACGGAATCCAGCATCGCGGCGTCCTTGGTCTTGTACTCCTGGAGCGCGCCGGCGCCGCCTGCGCTGCCGCCGACCGTTCCCTTCTGCGTCTGCTGGATCGAGATCGTGCCGTTGAGACGGTCGATCCTGGTGACCATTCCGGTCATGTCGTCAGCAAAAGCGCTGGATGCGAGCATGCTGAAGACCGCAGCGCCTGCGAGGATAAATCTGGTGGTTCCCATCGAGGCCTCCCGGCATTTCGAGATTCACATCGACAAGACATCCTAGAGCGATTTGGTTCCGGCAGATAGCGCGGCAAAGGTTAATGGCTGCAATGAGATCGCGGGAACTTCTGCGGAGCCGTCAGCGAGGTTGACGCTATTCCATTTCCTGCTGGATCACGCGGCCGAGCGCGAACAGGCGCTGGTCGATCGAGGTCGGAACCTCGCACACGAACCGCACAACCTTGTGGCGGTCCTCGAAAATGCGCGTCTTCCAGATCAGCTCGTTGCTGAGCGCCTCGACCTTGGCCTCGTCGCGCGGTGTCACCCCCTGGAGGGCCTGGAGCGCCAGCGTCTCCTCGCGGATCTTGTCGGCGGCGTCGCGCTGCTTGCGGCTGACACGTTCGAGCCCGATCATGACCTGGGCGCGCTGGGCGTTCAGGGTCTCGAACAGGCCGGCGAAGAGGAGCTTTGCGTTCGTGGTCTTGTCGGTGGCGGAGCCGGCCAGGAATTCCTTCACCGATTTCTCGGCCTCGTCCAGCGGCGTCTTGCGCGCTGACAGTTTTGAGACCAGCGCGCTGACCTTGGCATCGTCCTTCCACTTGGTCTGGACATCGTCGAGCGCAGGCCCAGCCCAGACCGCGGCGAGCGAGATCTCAGGCACTTTCGCCTGCGTGCACGGCCAGTCCGGATAGCGCGGATCGGCCGCGTGCACGGCCGTGCCCGTGGCGGCGAGCGCCAGAACGGCCATGGTCACGATCCGAACCTTCATCCTTCGCCTCCCGCAGGGCCCCGTCGCGCCAGCCCGCGCGAGGGATCATAGGCCAGAATCGCACCGATCATGAAGACGATTGTGCAGCTCGCAACCACCGCCAGCGAGATCCAGTTGACCTGTCCGTACAGCGCGAAACGGATCAGCTCGACCGCGTGGGTGAACGGATTGGCCTCGCAGAGATAGTACAGATAAGGGCTGCCCTCCTGTACCCGCCAGAGCGGGTAGAGCGCCGACGATGCAAAGAACATCGGGAAGATCACGAAGTTCATCACGCCGGCGAAGTTTTCCAGCTGCTTGATGCCGGAGGAGATCAGCATGCCGAGCGAGCCCAGCATCAGTCCGGACAGGATCAGCGCGGGCAGCACGGTGAGGTAGCCGGATGATGGCGGGGTGATGTCCCAGAACCAGGCGATCAGGAGGAATGCGTAGACCTGGAGCAGCGACACCGCGGTGCCCGCGAGCAGCTTGCAGAACAACAGGAAGCCGCGCGGCAGCGGGCTCACCAGCAGCGTGCGCATATTGCCCATCTCGCGGTCATAGACCATCGAGAGCGAGGACTGCATGCCGTTGAAGAGCTGGATCATCGCCATCAGCCCCGGTGCGATATAGACCTCGTAGAGGATGTAGGTCTCGTAGGGCGGGATGATGGAGATGCCGAGCACCTGGCGGAATCCGGCGGCGAAGATGAAGAGCCACACCAAGGGGCGCACCAGCGCCGAGACGAAGCGTTCGCGCTGATGCAGGAAGCGCAAGCCCTCGCGCCAGACGATGCCGGTGAGGCAGGTCATGTACTCCTGGAACGAGAAGCCGCGCGGCGCCTCGCGAGTGGTGATGCTGCTCATGCGCCGCCTCCCGGCATCACTTGCGCGCCGGTCAGGCGCATGAAGGCGGTGTTGACGTCCTGTGCGCCGGCTTCGGTGACGACGCGGCTCATCGGCCCCTGCGCCAGCACCTTGCCCTGGTGCAGCACCACGAGATCGTCCCCGGCCATGATCTCGTCGAACAGATGCGTGGCCCAGAGCACGCCGATGCCTTGCTCAGTGACGAGCTGGCGGACGTGGCTGATGATGTCGGCGCGCGCCTTGACGTCGAGGCCGACGGTCGGCTCGTCCAGCAGCAACAGCCGCGGCCGGTGCAGCAACGCGCGTGCGATCTCGAGCCGTCGCATCTGGCCGCCGGAGAGATCGCGCACCTTGCTGCCGGCGCGCTCTTCGAGCCCGATGCGGCCAAGCAGCTCGGCGCTGCGCGCGGCGGCCTCGCGCCGGCTGATGCCGTGCAGGGCTGCGTGATAGAGCAGGTTCTGCGTCAGCGACAGATCGAGATCGAGCGTGCGCGGCTGGAACACGACGCCGAGCAGCCGCAGCGCCTCGCCGGGGCTCTTGCTGACGTCGTGACCGAAAATGCCGACGCGGCCGGACTGGATGCCGAACAGCCGCGTGATGAGCGAGAACAGCGTGCTCTTGCCGGCACCGTTGAGGCCGAGCAGCGCGGTGAAGCTCGCGGGCTGCACGTTGAAGGAGACGTCCATCAGCGCCCGGCGCTGGCCATAGGCGTGGCTGACAGCGTCGATCGACAGCGCCGGCACCGCCGCCGGATCTAGCTTCGGCGCGCTCTCGCGTGGCTCGACGATGGGAGCGGGACTGGTCATGGCGCGATCGTGATGCCCCAGGGCAGTTCGCCCACCTGAATGGTCTTGATCACCTTTTGCGCGGCGACGTCGATCACGGAAACATCGTTCGACACGCCGTTGGTGGTGAGCAGGTATTTTTCGTCCGGCGTGAACGCCATGTGCCAGACCCGCTGCCCGACCAGCAGGTATTTGGTCACCTTGCGCGAGGCGACGTCGACCACGGCGATACGGTTGGCGGGACCGAGTGCGACGAAGGCGGTCTTGTCGTCCCTGGTCATGCCGATGCCGACCGGCTGGATGGCCTCTTTCCGCAGGCCCGGAATCTCGAACGTGACCTTGCCGATCACCTCGTGCTTCCTGGGATCGATGATCGAGACCGTGCCGCCGATCTCCGAGGACACCCACAATTCGGACGCGTCGTGCTTGAACTCGGCAAAGCGCGGCCGCGCGTCGACCAGCACATTGGCGACGATCTGGCGCGAGGTGGTGTCGATGAAATGCGCCATGTTGGTCGTCTCGGACGTGTTGATCAGCGTCTTGCCGTCGGGGCTGATGGTCATGCCCTCGGGCTCGACGCCGACCTGGATGTCGCCGAGGCGGGCGCGCTTTTCGAGATCGATCACGGTCACCGTGTTGTCGTTCTCGTTGGCGACATAGAGGATCTTGCCGGCGGCATCCTGCGCGAACAATTCGGGGTCGGGGCCGGAGGGCAGGCTGTCCACGATGCTTTGCGTCTTGGCGTCGATCACCTGGATGGTGTCGTCGTCGCCGACCGCGACCATCACGAACTTGCCGTCGCGGGTGAAGTCGATGCCGCGCGGGCGCTGGCCGACCTTGATGGTCTTGGTCACCGTCCAGCTCTCGGTGTCGATCACCGAGACCGTGTTGCTCTTCTCGTTCGAGACATAGGCGATGAAGGCATGCGCGGGCGCCGCCGCAAGCGCCAGTCCGGAGAGAAGCCCAACACGCCACATGCGCGACATCTGCGTCCTCACTTCAGTTTGCATTTGCTCTCCGGACGGTCATAGCCGAGCGTGTCGAGCTCGGAGACCTGGTGCAGAAAACCTTCCTGCGGCGACACCGACACCACCATGCGGCCGTCGACCAGCAGGATCGGCTGGCGCAGCTGGAGATTCCAGTCACGCAGGGTCAGCCGCGTGCCCTTGAAGGCGGCGACGGAGAAGTCCGGCCCCTTGATGAAATCGGTGACCTTTTTCACGTCGCCGGAATTGGTGCGCGAGGTGGCTTCGCCTATCATGCGCACCGCCGTCCAGGCCTGCATGTCGAGCGCCGTCATCCGCCGCGAGTTCAGCTTGATGAAGCGGTTCTGCATCTGGATCGCGCCCCACTGGTCCTGCGCGGCGTCCCAGCTGCGCGGCACGAGGCCCGCCGAGCCGGCCACGGGCCGCGGATCCCAGGTGCGGTAGGGCAGGTAGGCGCCGAACACCTCGCTCTCGTCGGCGGCGACCAGCACGTCGTAAGCCGGCGCCTGCTGCGTGAATACCGGCATCCGGCGCTGGATCAGCGTCACGCCCGAGTCGGTGCGGCGCGCACCGCCGGCGTCATCAAACGTGCGCTCCTGCACGATCTTGGCGCCGAACCGCGTCGCGGTGCGCCTCAACGCATCGGCGAACAGCTTGTCCTCATCGTGCGAGCCGACCACCAGCAGCCAGCGCTTCCACTGCTTCCACACCAGATACTGGCCGAGCGCATCGGCCAGCATCGCGCGCGTCGGCGCGGTGTGGATGACATTGGCGCGGCAATCGGCTTCGCGCAGGCGCTCGTCGATCGCCCCCGCGTTGAACAGCAGCGTGCCGCGCTCGCGCAGGGCGTCGGCCACCTTCAGCATCGCATCCGCCGGCAGGTCGGCGATGATAAACCCGTTCTTCTCGGCGAGCGCGGTCGCGGCCTGCACCACGTCCTCGCCTTCCCTGATGCGGCGCTCCTCCAGCGCAAAGCGCTGGCCCAGGAATTTGCCGGTGGTGTTGTTGTCCTCGATGGCGAGGCGCGCGCCCGCAACGCCGTCATTCTCCGCGGGCTGCTCCACCAGCGACAGCGTCGATCTGGTGCCGGCGATTCCGAGATAGCCGACGCCGATCATGACAGGGTCGGCCGCGAACGCGCTCGCCGCAGCAAGACCCAGGCCGATCAGGCCGACCAACCATCGGATCATGTTTCCTCCAAACGTCCTCCCCGGCTTGACCGCCGATGGAGAATTGTCTCTGCTAAAGCATGACCAATTTGTCAGGGCATGCAACCCCGCATTTCGTCCTCGCGTCGCGAGGACGCGGAATCACGATCATGCGAGCGCTGCTGTGTTTCGCCGCTTTGCTGTTGACGGGCTCGGTCGCGCTCGCCGATCCGCCGAAGCTCGCCGTGTTCGATTTCGAGCTGATCGACACCAGCCTGCCCGGCGAGTTCTACGGCTCCAAGCCGGAGCTGGTACGGCTCGATCGCATCAGCGAGCAGCTGCGCAAGGAGCTGGCTGATTCCGGCCGGTTCCAGGTGCTCGACATCGCGCCGGTCAGGGACGCTGCCCGTCACGCCAATCTGCAGGCCTGCGGCGGCTGCGACCTCAAGCTCGCCGGGCAGCTGGGCGCCGACCTGGAGATCACCGGCATGGTGCAGAAGGTCTCGAACCTGATCATCAACCTCAACATCTACCTGCGCGACGTCAAGACCGGCGCCATGATCACGGCGGCGAGCGCCGACATGCGCGGCAACACCGACGAATCCTGGACGCGCACGATGAGCTACCTGATCCGCAACCGGTTGCTGGCGCCGAATTACGGCAGGCCGTGAGATCTTCGCCTCTCCCCGCGTGCGGGGAGAGGGAGAAGACATCACCCCTTCAATCTCTCCGCATGCCAGTTGAGATGATCGCCCATGAAGGTCGAGATGAAATAATAGCTGTGGTCGTAGCCGGCCTGCCGCCGCAGCGTCAGCGGGATGCTCGCCTTGGTGCAGGCGGCCTGCAGCAGCTCCGGCTTGAGCTGCTCCTTCAGGAAATTGTCGGCGTCGCCGACGTCGACCAGGAAGCCCGAGAATTTCGCGCCGTCCTCGATCAGCGCCACGGTGTCGTGGCCGCGCCAATTGTCCTTGTTCGGCCCGAGATAGCCGGTCAGCGCCTTGATGCCCCAGGGCACCTGCGACGGTGCCACAATCGGCGCGAACGCGCTGGCGGCGCGATAGCGGTGCGGGTTGCGCAGCGCCACCGTCAGCGCGCCGTGTCCGCCCATCGAATGGCCCATCACCGACTGCCGCCTGGCATCGACCGGAAAGTTCTCGGCGACCAGCTTCGGCAGCTCGTCGGTGACATAGCTCCACATCCGATAGTTGCGTGCGAACGGCTCTTGCGTCGCGTCGACATAGAAGCCGGCGCCCAGGCCGAAATCATAGGCATTGTTGGGGTCGCCCGGCACGTCCGGCCCGCGCGGTGAGGTGTCGGGCGCGACGAAGATCAGGCCGAGCTCGGCGCAGGCTTTGCGGAATTCACCCTTCTCGGTGACGTTGGCATGCGTGCAGGTGAGGCCGGACAGATACCAGACCACGGGAAGCTTGGCGCCGTCCGCATGCGGGGGAACGTAGACCGAGAACACCATGTCGGTTCCGGTCGCCTGGCTCGCATGGCGGTACACGCCCTGCACGCCGCCATAGGATGTGTTGGTCGAGACAGTCTGAATCGTCATGCCCTAAGCTCCAGTGGCACTTAACCACATCAACATTGCAACGCTTGTGTGACCGAATGCGTGGCGGCTGCCCGCGCGTCAGGCGACGCCGCTGTCGATCGCCAGCCGCACCAGCTCGACCGAGGTCTTGACCCCGAGCTTCTGGCGCATGATCGACGAGGTGTTGGCGACCGTCTTGTAGGACGACTGCACCAGCCAGGCGATCTCGGACAGGCTCTTTCCGGCGCTGAGCAGCCGCAGGATCTCCATCTCGCGCGCGTTCAGCTTGGACAGCGGACTTTGCGCCAGCGCCGGTCCCGCGAAGGCGATGCTGCGCGCGATCGCGCTCGGGAGGTAAGTGCCGCCGCTTCCGACGGTGCGGATCGCCTCGACGAGATCGTCGGGGTCGCCGGTCTTGGAGACGTAGCCCTTGGCGCCGCACTCGATCGCGCGCGCGGCGAAAGCAGGGTCGTCGTTCATGCTGAACATGATGATGCGGGCCTCGGGCGCGCGCTCGAGGATGCGGCGCGCCAGCTCGAAGCCGGAGACGGTCGGAAGGTTGATGTCGATGACGCAGAGGTCGGGGCGCTCGACGATGAAGACGCACTCGCCGTCTTCGGCGTCGGCGGCCTCCAGGATCTCGATCTCGCCCTCGTCGGCCAGCACGGCACGGCAGCCGGAGGCGACAATGGGATGATCGTCGACGATCAGAATGCGCATAGGCGTTCCCCGCGACAGCGCGTTCCCCGTGATAGAACCTGCCTGTTTTGCGCCGCATGATACCGGACAGGAGAGCCACGCGCGTCTCATGTCGCCTCATGCAACCCGGCCGGGATTGCTGTACGCTTTCGATTAGATATCGGGCGCTTCGCCTCTGTCAACGTCATCGGACAGGTGCAGGCCAGGCTTCGCGAGGCACAGGCGACACCAATGTGGCGAAATCTATCCTTGCGCGCGCGCATCAACCTGCTGCTGGCGCTTTTGCTGGCGCTGGGGCTCGCCGTCAATATCGGCCGCCAGGTCGCGGAGGCGGGGCCGCGGGTGCAGGCCGAGGACCAGAGCGTGATCCGGCTCGCGCGCGAGTTCATCGAGATGATCGTGGCGGACCTGAACGAGGCGCCCGATCCGGATGCGAGGCTGAACCAGATCGCGCGCGATCTCAGCCGGCTGCGCCATGTCAGCATCGCGCTTCACGATTCCGGCGGGAACCCGCTTACGCCGCCACGGCCCGATGCCGATGACGACGCGCGCGGACCGCCGGCCTGGTTCGTCAGCCTGGTTCATCCCGAGCAGACCGCGGTCAGCGTGCCCGTCTCGATCCATGGCAGGCCCGGCTCGCTGCGGATCACCTCGCATCCGGACGACGAGATCGCCGAGATCTGGGACGGCATCGTGACCCAGCTCGAGGTCGGCTCGGTGATCGCGCTCGCGCTGTTCCTGGTGATGATGAATGTGGTCGGCCGGGCGCTGGCGCCGCTCCAGTCGCTGGCGGAGGCGATGACCGAGCTCGAGGGCGGGCACTATGAGGCGCGCGTCGCGCCGGGCGGCGCGCCCGAGCTCGCCGCGATCTGCACCAAGCTCAACCATCTTGCGGCAACGCTCGGTGAGGCGGTCGAGGACAAGCGGCGCCTTGCCGAGCGCGCGGTGTCGCTCCAGGACGTGGAGCGCAAGGAGATCGCGCGCGAGCTGCATGACGAGTTCGGGCCGTATCTGTTCTCGCTGCGCGCGCATGCCAGCGCGCTGGCGAAGCTCGCGGACGGGCGGGCGCCGAGCGCGGAGGCGGTGCGCAAGCATGGCAGCGCCTTGCTGGAGCAGATCAACGCGCTGCAGCAGTTCACCCGCCGCGTGCTGGAGCGGCTGCGTCCCGTCGGCCTTGCCGAACTCGGCCTCGGCCAGGCGCTCGAATCGCTGTCGCGGCTGTGGCGGGAGTCGCATCCCGACGTCACGATCCAGACCACGATCTCGTCCGGGCTCGGGGCGACCGGAGAGACCGCCGACCTCACCATCTACCGCGTCGTGCAGGAGGCGCTCACCAATGTGTTCCGCCATGCCGGCGCGACCGCGGTCAATGTCGTCATCGAGCCGGCAGAGCAGCTCACGCGCGATGGCCGCTGCTGTGCCCGGGTGCGGGTCAGCGACAATGGCCGCGGCATGGAGCCGGGCCAGAAGCTGGGCTTCGGCCTTGTCGGCATGCGCGAGCGGATTCTGGCGCTGGGCGGCACGCTCAACGTCGTCTCCGGCGACGGCGGCTTGACCGTCGAGGCGCTGGTGCCGACGGCGGCGACCTGATCGGGAAAAATTCCCGATTTCGTCGGGAAAACGGGTGCGTATATCGCCCGACCTTTTGTGGCTGGCGCGTGCGCTGCCGCCGAATACACTCGTCTCGACCAAACGGCGAAAAATCAAAACAGCCGGCGGTCACGGATGGGAAGGCTGGGATGGGCACGCGTCTTTGGTTCAAGCGTCGTTTGTGGATGACCTCGGTTTCGACGGGGCTGCTGTCGGGGCTGGTCTTTGCGGGCCCTGCCGGGGCCGCGCAGGATGATGAGACCAACGTTCAGAACCTGCCGCCGGTCGAGGTGACGGCACCGTCGCCCGCGACGACAAGGCGCAACGTGCCGTCGCGGCCGGTGACGCAAGCGGGGGCATCGTCGTCGAGCCGCCCCAAGACACGCATCTACGTCTACCCGACCGCGCCGGGCACCGGCAGGGGCCTCGATGTCGACAAGGTTCCTTCCGCGATCAACGCCGTCGATGCCAACCAGATCAGGCGGACCGGCTCGCTCAACGTCACCGACGCGCTGCGCGACAACATCGCCGGCGTCAACATCACCGAAGTCACCGGCAATCCGTTTCAGCCGGATGTCGAATTCCGCGGCTTCGTCGCCTCGCCGGTGACAGGCACGCCGCAAGGCCTTGCCGTGTACCAGAACGGCGTCCGCATCAACGAAGCCTTCTCGGACGCCGTCAACTGGGACCTGATCCCGACCGCCGCGATCAGGTCGGTGACGCTGGTGACCAACAACCCCGCCTTCGGCCTCAATGCGCTGGGCGGCGCGCTCAACCTGCAAATGAAGGACGGCTTCACCTATCAGGGCGCAGAGCTCGACGTCATGGGCGGCTCGTTCGGCCGCATCCAGGGCGCGGCGCAATGGGGCAAGCAGGTCGACCAGAATTACGGCGTCTACGCCGCGCTCGAAGGCCTGCACGACAACGGCTTCCGCAACTTCTCGCAATCAACCGTGCGGCGCTTCTACGGCGATGTCGGCTACAAGGCCGGCGACAGCGAATTCCACGCCAACATGGGGGTGGCCAAGAACGATTTCGGCGCCAGCGCCACCGTTCCGGCCGAGCTGCTCGACAAATATTGGGGCGCGACTTACACGACGCCGCAGACCACCTCGAACCGCGTCGGCTATCTGAACCTCACCGGCAAGGTCGATGCGACGCCGACCTGGACGCTCGAAGGCACCGCCCATGTGCGCCGGTACGAGCAGAAGCTGGTCGATGGCAACCCGACCGACGTGCAGGAGTGCGCCATCGCGGGGCTCTTGTGCTTCGGCGACGATACGACGCCGGCGAATGGCACGAACGGCGTGCAGCTTGCCAATCCGTTTCCTTCGGGGACGATCCTCGGCGAGATCGACCGCAGCTCGATACGGTCGACCACCTTCGGCGTGTCGGGGCAGGCCACCAACACCGATCAGCTGCTCGGGCACGACAACCGCTTCGTGGTGGGCGCAACCTATGACGCCAGCGTCACGCGCTACAACGCCACCGCCGAGATCGGTTCGATCGGAGAAAACTACGTCGTCAGCGGCAGTGGCGTCTTCCTGGGACCGACAGGCTCACCAGCCCCCGTCGCTGGTCCCGTCTCGCTGCGGACCGTCAACCAATATAACGGCCTCTACGCGATGGACACGTTCAACATCACCGATGCCTTCGCCGTCACCGGCGGCGGCCGCTTCAACGTGGCGCGCATCACGCTGGAAGATCAGCTCGGCACCGCTCTCAACGGCGATCACACCTTCACCCGCTTCAATCCGGTGATCGGCGGCACCTACAAGATCACGCCCGAGCTGACCGCCTATGCCGGCTATTCCGAGGCCAACCGCGTGCCGACGCCGCTCGAGCTCGGCTGCGCCGATCCGGTCCGTCCCTGTCTGATCGCGGCGTTCCTCGTCTCCGACCCGCCGTTGAAGCAGGTCGTGTCCAAGACCGTGGAAGCGGGCCTGCGCGGCAGCAAGGAGCTGAACATCGGCACGCTCGGATGGAAGATCGGCGGCTTCCGCGCCACCAACTATGACGACATCGTCGCCGTTCCTGCGGTCGGACGCACCGGCTTCGGCTACTTCTCCAATGTCGGCCGTACCAGGCGGCAGGGCCTCGAGGCCGAGGTCAACATCAAGTCGCCCACTCTGCAATTCCAGGCGAGCTATGCTTTCGTCGACGCTCGCTTCCTCGACGCGCTCGAACTCGGTTCGGAGAGCCCGTTCAGGGATCCTGTGACCGAGACCATCCACGTCTCGCCCGGCAACCAGATCCCTGCGATCCCGCGCCACCGCGTCAAGCTGGGCGTCGACTATGCGGTGACCGACGTCTGGAAGGTCGGCGGCAACGCGCTGTTCGTCTCCAGCCAGTATCTCGTCGGCGACGAGTCCAACCAATACACGAAGCTGCCATCCTATACGGTGTTCAATCTCCACACCTCGTACCAGGTCACCAAGAACGTCCAGCTCTACGGCAAGGTCGACAACATCTTCGACAAGCGTTACGCGACCTACGGACAGTTCTTCGATCGCGGAGCCTTGCCCAACTTCACCAATGGCGGCAACGATTTCACCGACCCGCGCTCGCTGAGCCCGGCAAGGCCGCGCGCGTTTTATGCGGGAATGCGGGTGACGTTCTGAGCTCGGCGCGGCGAAGCGGATCTACCTGTCGCCCAGCCTTGTCATGGGGTGGCGGCACCGGCCCGTTCTACCTTAGGCCGATTGACACAATGTTCATGATTTGTTCTTATGTTGGCCGTCCAGCCAAGGAGCCAGCCATGGACAACCGCATCAATGAAATCCGCAGAGTCATCAGAGCGTTACGTGTCAGCATGCGCGAGGCCGAAGCGATCATGCATGAACAGATCAACCGGGACGAGGACTGCACTTTCGTGGCCCACGAGGTCATGAAGATGCGCACGGTGATGAGCGGGCTCGTCCAGGAGCGGGCCGCGCTCGGTGACACCGACCCGATTGTCGTCGCCAGCCTCTTCATTCCCCGCCGGCGGCCAACGCCGCCGCGCGGTCATGTCGAGAAGCGCCGTCTTGTCCCGCCGCGAGAGGTGGCACAGGCATGAAGGGCGAGAGGCCGACCTACTTCTCCGACATGCAGGAGCCGCCGGAATTCCTGAAGGCGCTCGATCACGCGCGGCGCCTGTCATGTTACGAAGGCTGGTGCCGGATGCACATCGAGGCCATCCAGGTCGCGATCGATCAGTACGCGGAGGCGGCTCTCGGCAATCGGGAGTTCTTCCTCAACAAGCCGCACAGCATCGGCGGGAGTCGCAAGGCCGGCGACGTGCCGTGACATCAGAGACCGCGCCGGTAATGATTTGAGCGAACGTCGTTGGCGTTAAAGACTTTTAGCCGCCGGGCCGACGCCTTGGGGCCGGTCGGAGTTATTCCGCCAAGCCGGCCCCCTGAAGAGCCTGCCGAATCGCGATCTCGACTGGTGAATAATTGCCGTCCACCCGCTCGAGCCGGATGGGTTCCGAGGGATGCAGCGGCGGCTGGGCCATGAATCGCGGCGCCGTCCCTTGGTGGCGCTGCCCGGCGTGCACGAGGAACGGATGGCACAGGTAGACAGTGCCGGCTTCACCCGTCGCCAGCGCCTCGGGCCGCTCGGCTCCCATCCAACCCTGCGCCATTTCCGTTTGCGACATCCCAGTCTCGCCCGCTGGCGCGAGGAAGCGTGCCATGTCGATGTGTGATCCCACCCTTATCCGCGTTGGGGCGTCGCGTGGGCCGACGTCGGAGAACAGGAACAGCATCAACAGGGCGCGGCCGCGCGACCTCACATTCGCGCGCCGCTCATTCGGATCGCCGCCATCGGGGGAAAAGCTTGTATCGATGTGCCAACCGTCGTCTCCGGGCTCATCCGGATGGGGGAAGCGTACGACAAACGTGCCCCCGAAGCCCAGCGAGCCCAGGCGCCAGCGGCCCTCGCCGACGATCTGATCGAACGCGGCGTGCAGCACCGGCGTGCGCTCCGCCTTCAGGAACGGCGCGTCCTTGTAGCCGGAAAGCCGGATGACCGGTTTCGTCCAGGTCGCCTGATTGTGGGGATCGCAGCCAGTATCGCGCCACAGGATGGTGCGGGCCTCGTCGGCAAGCTCGCGCGGAAACGCCCGGTCGACGCGGACGAATCCGTCGCGAATGAATTGCTGTATCTGTTCATCGCTGAGTGCGCGCATCGACTCATATTCATCAGCAGGCATGAATATCCTCATATCGTTATAGGCCGGTCACCTGTCGCCGCGTGATGCGACGTTGGGGGCGGCTCATCGGTCCAGGAATGTGGGATGGGCGGCCAGGCAGTTGCCCAACACGCTCTTGTCTTCCACCCGCTCGAAGCAGGCGCCGCTGTTAGCGGCTGAGGAAGAAGACCGAGACGATATCGGATGTGCGGATCATCATGATGTTTTAGCGTAGCACAGATAGGTTTGAAGGATCAAAAAACGGCATGAGGCCAGCGGTGCAAGACTCAAAGACAAGAGTCCGCATCTGGCCGCTTGGCTGACGCCGCGTCGCACCTGGGCGACGTCGGCTTTTTGACCCGTGGCAAAGCCGCACCCGGGCCAACTCCGCTTTTCCAAGCCAAATCTTGACGTCGCGTCGCCCTTAACCGATCGGAAACCATGGCAAATGATCCGAAAATTTTAATGAAACTGTTCGGCTGTCTTCGCGTCGGTGTGCTGGAGGGCCCGTCTGATGACAGAGCACCAGTTGAAAGAACAGGAATCCCGGATCGCGCGTTATCGGCATCTGGAACGGGAAGTGACCGACCCGCTTGCCGCGTGTCTGCTTCATAGCATCATCGAGGACCTTGAAGCCGAGCTGCGCAGGGACCGACCGGATTGGCACGGGCCGCGCGATTAACGCTTTCTTAGCGCTAATGGTGCGGATTGTTTGCGGGGGAATACCAGGGAGACGCCTCCCATGCTGAAGGATGGCACCTACACGGCGTGGTACAAGACGCCCCTCGATCAGGGGACCGGGATCGTCCATGTCGCCGACGGCCAGATCTGGGGCCGCGACAGCCTGATGACCTATCACGGCTCCTGCAAGGTCGACGGCGATCGCTTCACCGCAACCGTGTTGACGAGGCGTCATACCGATGGACGTGCGACGGTCTTCGGCGTCGATGATGAACTCACGCTGGACATCGAGGGACACTGCCCCGGCAAGATCGCGACTTACACGGCGACGGCACAACAAGTGCCGGGAATGATCCTGCAGGGGACGCTCATTCTGACGGAACAGCGGCCGCCGGCACCTGAACAAGCCGGAGAGGTCCCCGCGTTCAATCCCGGCAAACTTCCAAAGCTGCCGAAGCGCTCGCGCTGATCGCAGTGGCCATCGCCGGCCCGCGGGGCGCCCGCATTATCATCGCTAAAGGGAGGACATCGCGCTCATCCGCGACCTCGGCTGCAAGGCCCACCGCTCCTCGGTGGCCTGGCCGCGGGTTCTTATGCAGGCTTGCGCGCGACGTTCTAGGACTGCGGGGTCCCGATCATCCCCTAAGGTCCTTCCGCTAGACCCGCGAGCGCCATGGCTGCTCTGAGTTCATGCACCGTCGCTGTTTCCGCGCCGGTAGCCTGGAACGCCAGAGGGGCCGGGTTCAGCGGAAGCCGCGTCACGTTGGCCGGGCCGCGCGGCGGCTCGAATATCATCGCTCGGCTTGCGCTGAATGGAATCCGATCGAGCTGCCGAATAGCGTTGCGCATTTCGCGCAATCCGGCATTCAGAGGCATGGCGAGGGGCCGCTGATCGGATCGGACGCCAAGTGCGCGGGCTGCATCCGGCAACCCGGCCCCGGTCTGCCATGGATGGCCGATGGGCTGCGCAGTATCCTTCAGAATTTGGAACAGCCGTTCGACCCGGTGGCCATCCTTTGCGGCGAAGCTGCCCTTGAAGTCGGCGTGGTCGGCGAGGATCAAGGCTGCAAGCGCGGCGACGTAAGCCGCTGCAAGCGAGGTGCCGTCGCAGACCGCGTAGCCGTCCGGCGACTGGCAGGCAATGACCGCAACACCGGGCGCGCACAGGTCGAGTTCGGACCCGCGGCAGGAAAACGGCGGTACAAACAACCCACCCGCCGCCGCAGTGGCGGCTGCGGCCTGCGCCGCCTGGAGACTGTCTTCCGGGAAGCTTCCCACCTGTCCGACCGCACCGACCGCTACGACATGCGGAGAACAGGCCGGAAACAGTATGCCCTCTCCGGAGTTGCCGGCGGCAGCGATGATGCTGACGCCTTGCTGCTTGGCCATGGCAATGTGCTGCTCAACCAGCACGGAGCCGCGCTCGCAACCGACTCCGATGCACGCCACGTCGATGCCGTATTGCAGGCAATCATCGAGCGCCGCGATCAGGTCGCTGCAACGGGCATCTGGGGGTAGCTTGCAAACATGCAGCTCGCTGTCCGGGGCGTAGCCGCGGATGCCGAAATCTGCCTGTGCTGCCGCATTGATGATGCCTGCGCAAGGTGTGCCGTGGCCAGTGACGTCCTTCGACCATAAGCGATCTTCGCCACCTCTAGCATCGATACCGTGCTTGATGTGAGCCAATTGCTTGTGGCTGGTCGCCACGCCGCTGTCGATGAGCGCGATCTTGACGTCGGCTCCACGGCAGTGGTCGGGAACCTGATCGAAGCGCATCGCTTCGCCGCCCCAATCCAGCCGGCCGGGTAGCGGCAACGGTTTCAGGGTGAGGGTGTTCACCGCATCGGCCTCGATATAGGGCTGCTGTTGCCACAAGCCCCAATGGCCGGAGCGTGGGCTGACGAAAATGGCGGCGACTGTTTCCGGCACTTCGTCGCGCAGCGCAAGATCGACGTTGCCATCACGGTCCGTCCGTCCTTGAGCTGACGCCTGCCCGCCAACGAGCCGCACAATTGCCTGTTCCACAGGCGCTCCGGCTTCGCTGAGGACCCGGATCGTCACCGTCAAGTCCGGCCCGAGCGCGGTCATCGTCGTGGTCGGGATCAAAGAGGAGGTTGGCCCGGCAAAGGATGCTGCTCGCAGATGGCTGTCCGGCTCGATGATAAGGCTACCTCCCGTGGAACGGCGCAGGGCCTCGGCGGTTTCGTCAGGCATGCGCACGATCGCAATTGGCGGGCCGCTGACGCCGCGCTGGTCGTGGGTCCACAGGATGTTGCCGAACCGATTCAATTGTTCGGCCAGCGTTTGAGCACTGATGCCGGCGCCCGCTGGCGCGATCATGTATTGAGTGGTGCGCACTGGCTTGCGTCGATTGTCGCTCGAGGTCGGTCGGGCATCATCTGGACTTGTTGCCATGGCGTGGCCTCCGTTGATTTCAGTGGATAGAAGATTGCGTGCGATCGATCGAAGCCTGTCGCGGTAACGGAAGGCGGGGATCGGCTGCGCGGGCGGCTTCGATCGCGCGATAGGCGAAATAGATCAGGTTGAAGGCCTGCGGAAAATCCCGCTCGGTAAACTTGTTGGCTGCCTGGGTGACGATCGAGACGCAGTTTTCCAGGCCCGCATGCTGTGCCGCGTTGGCCTCGAGATAGGCGGAGAGCGAGCGCAGCGATTCCGCGATCATGTCTCCGATCATGTTTTCCGCAGCCTGATGATCGAGCACCGGGTTCGGCATCGGGAAGTTGCCGGGCATGGTTCGGAACGGCTGCTCGAACGGTTGCGACTGCAGGCGCAAGAGCAGCGGCATCAAATTGCTGAGCAGGCCCACGAGCTGCTGAATGTCTGAGGAGTGGCGATGTGACGCGGATGCGGCGGAGGGATTGGAATCCGACATGAGGGTTCTCCTTCGGAGGAAGCATGCGCAACGGCAGGCGCGACCGCCGCTTTTGGCGGCGGTCGCGCCTTACCGCGCGGTCAGATCATCCGCTGCTGGCCGTAGGCCTGAAGGTTACCGATGACCTGGGGTATGACGCCGATCAGCTGGCGGGTGATGTCGGCGACATCTTGCTGCGTCAGTTGTCGCTGCTGGCCAAAGCCCGTCGGACCGCCGAATGCCGCCTGGAACTGCGGCGCGCCGAACTGCGTACCCCACATCTGCGCTGGCTGAGTCTGTGTGGGATAGCCGGGACCGAATTGACCGAGGCCTCCGAATTGACCCTGACCGGGACCGCCGTGCATGGCCGAATGCTGCATTTGGGGCTGGCTTTGCAGCATTCCCATGATTTGCGGCACGATCGGCAGGATCTGCCGCACCACCTCGCTCACGTCTTGCGGACTGAGCTGCCGCGGCGCCTGGCCGTAAGCCGCATAGCCCATTCCTGCGAATGGAGTTTGAGCTTGCGCGAGAATTTGAGGCAGCGCCGGTACCAATTGCCGCACGACCTCATTCACGTCCTGTGGCGAAAGCTGGCGCTGTTGTCCGCCCCAGGGCTGCTGTTGAGGCTGCTGCTGAGGCTGCTGCTGACCCCAGCCCGTTTGCCCGCCCCAGCCGGGGCCATATCCAAACGCGCCAAAGGTCGGCTGACCGCCGAACTGTCCGTGTTGCTGTCCATAGGCCGCCTGGCCCAATCCAAGACCGCCTCCTCCATACTGTTGGCCGCCTTGCGAACCGAATGCTCCCGATCCCCATTGTTGCGGACCGAATTGGCCGAACGGCGAACCATGCGCGAGGTTCTGTTGCAGGGTGTCGTAATAAGTCATCGCTTGGTCTCCTTGCGATGGTGGTGCCCTCAGCCCAAAATCCTGCCAAGAATCCTGCCAAGAATCCTGCAAACGCCGGTCGCATGCACGACCCCTTCGCTGGCAATAGCGGTCTGTCACGCCGGTGCGACGGCGTTGGAGCTTCAAGTTCGAATGCTTGGCACGGAAGTCTCAGCCGCAGGCAATGTCGCCCGCCTGGGAGGCGCGAGATGCGTCCCCTCAAGGTGACAAGCCGACGGTGAGGTGTTTTAGAGCGGCAAAATCATTGCCGTCGAAAAAGGTGGGAGCGGATTTTCCTCGCTGGCACGATGGCCAGCCATTTATCATTTATGTCTCACGTCCGCTCGAACGCTTGGCAATTACGCTGGTTTCTCCCCAGTGCTGCAATGAGCAGAGACGCGGAAAACGTACTCGCGTCGAAATAGTTTCGCGAAAGCGCGGCGATATTTTGGCGGCGATCAAACTCCGCAGAAATTTCAAGCCGCGCGGATTCTTCGTCAGCACTCTTTGCCTGGTCAGCGAGCCTTCCGATGTACGCAGATGCCCACTTGAGCGAGTGCTTAATAGGCGAGGTTGAGCAATGTGCCGACGCGCTCGGAGGTGGCGGGATGGCTGCGAAGCAAGCGCATCGGATCATGCACGAATGCGGACGTGCGGCTTGGTGCGGACCCGGTGTGATGGCGCTCCAGCTTGTCGAGTGCGGCGATCAGCGCTCGCGAGTCGCCGGTCAGTTCGAGCGCCGTTGCATCTGCATCCAGTTCGCGAACTCGCGACAGAGCAAGTCCAAGGAGCTGGCCGAGAGCTGGTGCTGCGCTCAGCAGCATCGCCAATGGCCGGCTTGATGTCATGCCACCGTGATGATGGCCGGTTCGCAGCAACGCGAGACCAGCGAGCGAGGTCCAATCGATCGCGCGTCGCAACGCTGTCGCCCAGCCCATCGTCCAGGCATCATTGTTGCGGATATGAGCGACTTCATGGGCCAATATCCCGGCAACTTCGTCGCGCGTCATGCCGCGTAGCAGGCCTTCGGTTAACACGATGGCACTGCGTTCCGGTCCGCCGAGCGCATAGGCATTCATGTCGCGCGGTGCCGGCAGACAATAGAGATCCGGTAATCGCACCAGCCCGGCCCTGCTGCAAACTTTTGTCAGAACGGCGAACAGGTCCGGCACCTCCGCAGGGGACAGCAGGCGGGCGCCGAACCAGCGATACACGTTCTCGCGCGAGATGACCGTTTCGTCGGGACGGGGCGTGCTTCCCAACAGCGCCCGCTGCATGCCCTCGGCTCCGCCGACGCTCCAGCCGCAGACGGCGAGCAGCAATGTCATGGCAAGGATCGCCAATTGAGATGATTGATGGTTCACAGTCTGATGGGCGTGCCGCCGATGCCGTAACCGCCACTGGTCTCTCGAGCTCGGCTCGATACGGCATCGTAGGAAGAGGCCTGCCTCTCCCGACGGCCAATGGATCTCCACGGCGACGGCAGGGCCGCACCGTAAAACGCGCAGCATCTCCCGCGGCGCATGGCGCACCAGAGCGAACGAAACGCTCGGCGTGAGGTCGGCAGCGACATCTTGGCCGTGCCGATCACCACGCAACGCCATCGGGCTTACGCCAGCGTGAATCACCCTTGTCCCCTCGTGCGCGTTCAAAGCAAAAGTTACGGATCTCCCGGTGCCATGTCATGCGAGTTTCATGCCGTGAACACAGGAAATCCCGGTATCCACACGGGGGCGTCCGATTCACTTCGGTGTGAACCGTCTAGATGAGACCTCGGGAACCGGGTTCCATTCAAGCTAAACAATGGTTTGGTTCGATAATGCCTTATCGGCGCTCCACGTCGGGGACGACAGATGTGAGCGTCGGTTGCAGTCGTGACAACCAGGGACACTGCTTCTCAAATCGGCCGGAACTCGTCATTGTGCCGGTCCGAAACCAAGAGAAGCGGAGCAGCATCAATGTCGGACAAGGTCTCGCGTCGCCAGTTCGCGAAAATCGCGGGGCTGTCCGCAGCCGGAATGACAGGGCCGCTCGAGCTCGCGGACGGCAAGCCGGCCGCAATGCAGCGCAGCGGAAACGGCTTTCCCGTCGGCTTTGTCTGGGGCACGGCGACCTCGTCCTATCAGGTCGAGGGCGCGGTCAACGAGGACGGGCGAGGGGCCTCGATCTGGGACAGGTTCGTCCGCATCCCCGGCAAGATCGAGGACGGCTCGACCGGCGATCGCGCCAAACCACGCGAAGCGTCATGTCGGCGCTGCGCGGCAAGCTGCAAGGATCAGGAGATGCTGAAGAGTAGGCCCAATCTGGCGCGAGACCGTCCGTCCCTCACTCCACCTTCACCCGCTCGAGCGGCGCGGCCGCCACACTCGTCTGCCCCCGGCCTTTGGCCGGGCTCACGTGGTGTCGTCGCTGCACAAGATACTGATCGGCGAGCACGCCGATCAGAATCACCGCGCCCATCACTGCGAAGTTCAGAGAGCTCGGGATTCCCAGCAGATTGACCAGGTTCTGCAGCACCTGGAGCAGCACGGTGCCGAGCACGACGCCGACGATCGAGCCTTCGCCGCCGCGCAAGGAGCAGCCGCCGAGCACGGCCGCGGCGATGGCATAGAGCTCGTAGAACGAGCCGTGCACGGCCGGCGAGATCGAGCGGGTGTACATCGCGAACAGGATCGCGGCAAACGCGGTCAGCCCGCCGCAGATGACATAGGCCGAAATCATCACGCGCCCGGAACGGATGCCGGAATAGCGCGCGGCCTCCTCGTTCTTGCCGACGGCGTAGAGATAGCGGCCGAACACCGAGCGATGGAGCAGCACCCAAGCGATAGCGGCGACGACGATCAGCGCCACCACGCTGTGCGGCAGCGGAAAGCCGAGCACGTTGGTGCGGCCCGCGGTCAGCCATTCCAGCGTCGGGAAGCTGGCACCGAAGCCGAAGCCGGCGGTCGCGTCCTCGGTGTAATAGCGCGCCGCGCCGCGATAGATCAAAAGTCCGCACAGCGTCACCACGAACGGCTGGATGTGCATCCGCGTCACCAGCGCGCCGTGCACGAGGCCGATCACGAGCCCGGCGGCGATGACCGCCGCAAAGGCGAGGATCCAGTTGACGTCGTGATTGACGATGAGGTCGATGAAGAGAACGCCGAGCAGTGCGATCACCGATCCGACCGAGAGCTCGATCCCGCCGATGATGATGACGAAGGCTTCCGCGATCGAGAAGATGCCAAACATCCCGACCTGGTTCAGTGTGTTGGAGAGATTGCCGACGTAGAGGAAACGCGGATTGATGAAGGCCACGACCGCGCCGACCACCAGGATCAGGACCAGCAGGCTCAGATCTTTCTTGTTCAAGGCACCCTCGTCTCAAACCGCGTGGCCGACGGCCAACTGAAGCACATTGTGCTCGCTGAACTGGCTGCGATCAAGGAAACCCGAGATCGCACCCTCGTGCATGACGGCAATCCGGTCGCTGACGCCGATCACCTCTTCCATGTCGCTCGAAATCATCAGGATCGCGACGCCGGCGTCGGTCAGCCGGCGCAGCATCTCGTAGATCTCCTGCTTGGCGCCGACGTCGACGCCGCGCGTCGGCTCGTCGAAGATCAGCACCTTGGGCCGCATCGACAGCCATTTGGCCAGCACGACCTTCTGCTGATTGCCGCCGGACAACGAGCCAACGGTGGTGTCAACGTCTGGCGCGCGGATCTTGAGCTGCTCGCGCTGGGCTCGCGCGTTCTTCGTCTCCTGCGCGGTGTTGACCAGGAAGAAGCGCAGATAGGACGACAGATCCGGCAGCGAGATGTTCTCGGCGATCGACACGTCGAGCAGGAGCCCGCAGGCCTTGCGGTCCTCCGGGATCAGATAGATGCCGTGGTCGATCGCCGCGCGCGGGGTTGTCACGCGGATGGCTTCGCCGTTCAGCTTGATCGCACCGCCCCGGAGCGGATCGACGCCAAAAACGGCGCGCGCAAGCTCGGTTCGGCCGGAGCCGACGAGACCGGCCAGTCCCAGGATCTCGCCGCGGCGAACCGACAGGCTCACCGCGCGCTCCGGATAGGTGTCGGTGACGGCCTCGACGATGTCGAGCACGGCCTCGCCGGGCGGAGCGGCCGGCGGCACGTAGAGCGATTTGAGGTCACGCCCGATCATTAGTCGGATCATCGCCGCGGGCGACAGCTCGGCGCGGGTCAGCGCGCCGACCATGCGCCCGTCGCGCAACACCACCGCGCGGTCGGCGCATTGCATCACTTCGTTGAGGCGATGGGTGATGAAGATGATGCTGACGCCGTCGGCTTTCAGGGCCGCGATCACCCGCATCAGCCGGTCGGTCTCGGAAAGAGTCAGACTTGATGTCGGCTCGTCCATGATCACAAGGCGCGCATCGAGCGACAGCGCCTTCATGATCTCGACGAGCTGGCGTTGGGCCAGCGACAGCTCGGCGAGCGGCGCGTCCGGCGCGAAATCGGCCCCCAGGCGGTCCAGCAGCGGCTGAGTCCTGGCGTAGAGCGTCTTGCGGTCGATCAGCCGCAGCGGCCCGCCATGCACGGGCTCACGGCCGATGAACACGTTGCCGGCGACGTCGAGATTGTCGAACAGGTTGAGTTCCTGATGGACGAAAGCGATACCCGCGGTGATCGCCTCCGCCACTGTGAGCGCGTTTCGCTCGGCGCCGTCGACGCGGATGCGGCCGCCGCTCGGCTCGACCACGCCGCCGAGCACCCGCATCAAGGTCGACTTGCCGGCGCCGTTCTCGCCGATCAGGGCGATCACCTCGCCAAGCGACACGGCAAGGCCGACGTGGTCGAGTGCGACCACGCCGGGATAGCTCTTGCTGATATCGATCAGTTCGAGAAACGGCTCAGGCATTGAAGCTTGCGGCAACGCCCGCACGTCTCCTACTTCTTGAGCATCGTCTTCATCGAGCCCATGAAGTCGTCGACATTGGCTTTGTCGATGACCTTGCCGGGCACGATGATGATGCCGTTGGCGGGCACGCCGGACTTGTCGCCCTCGATGTACTTCGCCATCAGCTTCATGCCCTGATAGCCCCACTCGAACGGCTGCTGCACGACGGTGCCGGCGATGGCGCCTTCCTTTACGCCGCCCAGCGTGATCGGATCCTCGTCGAAACCGATGATCTGGATCTTGCCGAGCTTGCCGGCCTCCTTCAGCACTTCATAGATGCGCGGGGTGTTGTAGGAGTAGAAGCCGACGAGGCAGCTCACGTCGGGCATGGCGGCGAGGATGTCCTCGACGTTACGCTTGGCGCGGGTCTGATCGATCTCGTCGCCGCGAACGTCGACCAGCTCGACCTTCGAGCCCTTGATGGTCTCCTTGACGCCCTCGATGCGCTCGCGGGCGTTGTCGGCGCCGGGAAGACCGACGAAGCCGACGCATTTGCCGCCGTTCGGCAGCGCCTTGAGCATCAGCTTGCCGGCGTCCTTGCCGAGGTCGACGTTGGACGAGCCGATATAGGCGATGCGCTTCGAGTTCGGCGCGTCGCTGTCGGTGGTGAACAGCAGCGACTGCGAGGCGATCTTGTTGAGGTGCTCGACCTGGTTCTTCGGATCGACCGCGCTGACCATGATGCCGGCGGCACCGGCGGCGACGAGGTCGTCCATCATGCGCTGCTGAACGGCAGCGGCGGCCTGTTCCGGATATTTGAGCTGAAGATTGTAGTTGGGCAGTTCGCCCTGGGCCTTCTTCACGCCGGCTTCCGCGATCTTCCAGAAGTCGGACGCGCCGTTGACGACGAAGGCCAGAACCTTCTTGTCCGCCGCGACGGCCGAGCCGGTACCCAGTGCAATTGCGAAAGCAACAGATACACCTGCAACCAAGAGTCGCTTCATTACCATCCTCCCTTAGGTGGCCGGCCTTTGATGCAGGCCAACTCTGCTTGAGCGCGAAATTGAGCGCATGCCCCCTCTCCACGGTGCACGCGGAACGGCCGCCATCCGCTTCTTTTGCGGCGGTGGCCCGTCAACGGGCAATCCGCGAGGTGAAATGAGGCACGTACCTCAGCGTAGCAGAAGCCCACCACGCGTGCAAATTGAAGGCGAAATACGCGACGGGGGACCGCAGTGCTCGGCGCCGCACCGCCGACCATCGTGCAGGCAAGGGGGCGCCGCCGCATATGGTTGCATCGCAATATTTGAAGTCAGGGAATTGTCAGGGAACCCTATTCTCGACGACCCGGCATGTCGCGACACCGGCAGCGCAATTCTGCATCCTCAAGCTTCGGCGCCGGCGCTTTTCAAACCGGTTGCGTGCCGTCATTGTGCCGCCGCATCAATCATCTCGGGGCAATACCAATGTCGGACAAGGTCTCGCGTCGCCAGTTCGCGAAAATCGCGGGGCTGTCCGCTGCCGGGGTAGCAAATCCCTTAGTCGCCGACGCCAAGCCGGCGGCAGCGGCCTCGCGCGACAGCGGCTTTCCCGTCGGCTTTGTCTGGGGCACGGCGACCTCGTCCTATCAGGTCGAGGGCGCGGTCAACGAGGACGGGCGAGGGGCCTCGATCTGGGACAGGTTCGTCCGCATCCCCGGCAAAATCGAGGACGGCTCGACCGGCGATCGCGCCAACGAGCACTATCACCGCTACAAGGAGGATATCGCGCTCATCAAGGAGCTCGGCTGCAAGGCCTACCGCTTCTCGATCGCCTGGCCGCGGGTGTTTCCCGACGGCGACGGCAAGCCGAATCCTGCGGGGCTCGACTTCTACAATCGCCTCGTCGACGAGCTGCTGAAGAACGGCATCGAGCCGTGGATGACGCTCTATCACTGGGACCTGCCGCAATCGCTCCAGGACCGCTTTGGCGGTTGGCGCTCGACGGAGACCTGCAAGATCTTCGGCGACTATGCCGCCTATGTCGCCGAGCGTTTGACCGATCGCGTCAAGAACGTGTTCACGCTGAACGAGAGCGGCCGCTTCGTGCAGTTCGGCTATGGTATCGGCATCGATGCGCCCGGCGTGACGCTGCCGCAAGCAGAGGTCAACCAGGTCAGGCACAACAGCGCGCTCGCGCACGGGCTTGCGGTGCAGGCGGTGCGCGCCCATGGCCGCCGCGGCACCAGGGTCGGGCCGGCCGAGAACATCGACGTCTGCGTTCCCGCGATCGACACGCCCGAGCATGTCCGCGCCGCCGAGATCGCGCTGCGCGAGATGAACGCGGGCTATCTCAACGTCATCATGACCGGCAGCTACACCGACGCGTTCCTGAAATACGCGGGCGCCAATGCGCCGAAATACACCGACGCCGAGCTGAAGATCATCTCCTCGCCGGTCGACTTCCTCGGCCTCAACATCTACGCGCCGCAGCACTATGTGGTGCCGTCGGACCAGGGCGCCGGCTTCATGCCGCTGCCGATCCCGAAATCATTCCCGCGCATGAACTCGGACTGGCTCCGCGTCGCGCCGGAGACGATCTACTGGGTGCCGAAGCTGGCGGCAAAGATCTGGAAGACGGATGCGATCTATATCAGCGAGAACGGCACCTCCGGCGACGATGTGGTGACGCCCGACGGCAAGATCTACGACACCGACCGCATCATGTATCTGCGCAACTATCTCGTCCAGCTCCAGCGCGCCACCGCCGAAGGCGTGCCGGTGCGTGGCTATTTCCTCTGGAGCCTGATGGACAACTTCGAATGGGTGTTCGGGCTCAGCAAGCGTTTCGGGCTCTATCACGTCAATTTCGACACGCAGGTCCGCACGCCAAAGCTCAGCGCGAGCTACTACCGCAACGTGATCGCGAAGAACGCGGCGGGGGTGTAGTCGCGTCCCCCCATGCAAAGCCATCTGAGAGATCGTCATGCCCGGGCTTGTCGCGGGCATCCACGTTCTTCGTGCGGCGTAGCAAGGCGTGGATGGNNGGGACAAGCCCGGCCATGACGTCGCAGAGGCTTTCGCGCAGCGGAAAATCCGGGTGAGGGGCGCAAACGTCCCGCATTGACTCCACTCTCCCCCTTATTCAAAACCGTCCTCAACACTCATAACAAGAGGACAACGCCAATGGCAGACGCGCTGATCATCGATGCTTGCAGGACACCGCGGGGCGTCGGCAAGGCCGGCAAGGGAGCGCTCTCGGGCATTCATCCGCAGCAACTGGGCGCAACCGTGCTGCGCGCGCTCGCCGATCGCACCGGCATCAATACGGCCGACGTCGACGACATCGTCTGGGGCTGCAGCGCGCAGGTCGCAACCCAAAGCGGCGATCTCGGCCGCATGTCGGCGCTCGATGCCGGCTACGACGTGCGCGCCAGCGCGGTGACGCTCGATCGCTTCTGCGGAAGCGGCATCACCAGCGTCAACATGGCCGCAAGCTCGATCATGGCGGGCGCCGAAGACCTCGTCATCGCCGGCGGCTGCGAGATGATGTCGATGGAGGGACGTCGCGGCGGCGGTCCGATGATGATGGACTCCGGCAATCTGCGCCTGCGCGCGCGGCATCCGCAGTCGCATCAGGGCGTCTGCGCCGATGCGATCGCGACCATGGAAGGCATCACGCGGCGGGACGTCGACGCGCTCGGGCTGGAGAGCCAGAAGCGCGCCGCGCATGCGATGGCGAACGGGCACTTCAAGAAGAGCCTCGTCCCCGTTCATCGCGAGGACGGCAGCCTTGCGCTCGACCACGAAGAATATCCGCGGCCGCAGACCACGATGGAAGGCCTCAGCAGCCTGAAGCCGGCTTTCCCCGCCATTGCCGACTATGCGCTCGACGACAAGGGCACCACCTATCGCGGCCTGATCCTGCAGAAATATCCGGACCTCGACATCGACTTTGTGCACCATGCCGGCAATTCGTCCGGCGTCGTCGACGGCGCCGCCGCGATCCTGCTGGCCTCGCCCGCCTACGCCAAGGCGCATGGCCTTAAAGCCCGCGCCCGCGTGGTGGCGATGGCCAACATGGGGGACTCGCCGACCTTGATGCTGAACGCGCCGGTGCCGGCGACGCGCAAGGTGCTGGCGAAGGCGGGGCTGACCATCGACGACATCGACCTGTTCGAGATCAACGAGGCCTTCGCGGTGGTGGCTGAGAAATACATCCGCGACCTCAAGCTCGACCGCGCCAAGGTCAACGTCAATGGCGGCTCGATCGCGCTCGGCCATCCCATCGGCGCAACCGGCTCGATCCTGATCGGCACCGTGCTCGACGAGCTCGAACGGCGCGACCTCAAGCGCGGTCTCGTCACCATGTGCGCCGCCGGCGGCATGGCGCCGGCCATCGTCATCGAGCGCATCTAGCCTTCTTTCTTCACCTCTCCCCGCTTGCGGGGAGAGGTCGGATCGCCTCGGCGATGCAATCTGGCCTTATTTTCTAGGGCGAAACGCGCTCCTCCTTGCACAAAGAGGCCGGTCGTCGCTTGTCGAAAGCGGCGAATCAGCTTTAGCAAGGCTGCGTGCGGGCCTTTGAAACAAGGTAAAATCCGCTGCCAGAGGCTCTTCCCGCTCCGGAAGTAGCTAAAAAGCAGGGTTTTTTGCCACAGAGGGCCAAAAAAGCCCGTAAAATCGCGACATAACTGTGCAGAAGGCTCTAGGCCTTCGCCGGTTGGTCTAATATGCAACCGGCAACGAATCAGAGGAGACACGATGCCAGCCCAAATGTCCAAATCGCAGTTGATCGAAAAGATTGCGACCGCCACCGAGCTTTCCAAGCGCGACGTCAAGAGCGTCATGGAGACGCTGACCGACGTCGGTCACAAGGAGCTCAAGAAGAACGGCCTGTTCCTGGTGCCGGGCTTCGCCAAGTTCGTGGTCATCAAGAAGCCCGCGACCAAGGCGCGCAAGGGCACCAACCCGTTCACGGGTGAAGAGATGATGTTCAAGGCCAAGCCGGCCCGGAAGATCGTCCGCGCCCGCCCGGTCAAGGCTGCCAAGGACGCCGTGGCCTGATAAAGCAAAGGCCCCCTCGCAGGAGGGGGCCTTTTGTATTCGACGACCGCGAGGGCTGAAGCGGAGGGGCTCAGCCCTTGCGGCGCCTGACCCGGACCGGGACCGGCTGAAGCCGCGGCTCGGGTCCCGCGAGCGCATCGCGAACCCCCTCGATGGCGCGATCGAGCAGCTGGCGCAGCCGCTGCGTCTTCCGCGATCTCTTTGCTCTTTCCAGCAGTTTCTTCATCGCATTCACTCCGCCGCTTCGATCTTGGCCGCGGCCGGCTCGAGCGCTGCGGCGATGGCCTCGTCGACGCGCTCCAGCCAGATGAATTCGAGGTTGTCCCGCGCGCTCTTCGGGATGTCGTCGTAGTCCCGCTTGTTGCGCGCCGGCAGCATCACCCGCTTCAGTCCGGCGGCGGCCGCAGCCACCACCTTCTCCTTGATGCCGCCGACCGGCAGCACCAGGCCGCGCAGCGAGATCTCGCCGGTCATGGCGGTGTCGCTGCGCACCGTGCGGTTGGTGAGCAGGGACGTCAGCGCCGTGAACATCGCAACCCCCGCGCTCGGCCCGTCCTTCGGGGTTGCGCCCGCCGGGACGTGAACGTGGATGTCGCTCTTCTCGAACAGCTGTGGATCGATGCCGAGCTGGCTGGCCTTGCTCTTCACCAGGGTCATCGCAGCCTGCACGCTCTCGCGCATGACGTCGCCGAGCTGGCCGGTCAGGATCATCCCGCCGCGGCCGGGCACGCGCGAGGCCTCGATGAACAGGATGTCGCCGCCGACCGGCGTCCAGGCAAGGCCGGTGGCCACGCCCGGAATGCTGGTGCGCTGCGCGATCTCGCCCTCGAAGCGCGGTTGGCCGAGCATGGTGGCGATGTCCTTGGGCGTCACCACGACCTTGGCAGCCGTGCCCTCGGCGATTTGCACCGCGGCATGGCGGAACACCTTGCCGATCTCGCGCTCGAGATTGCGCACGCCCGCTTCGCGGGTGTAGCCCTTGACAACCAGCTTCAGCGCCTCCGGTTCGATCTCGGCCTGCTCGGCCGTCAGGCCGTTGGCCTCGAGCTGACGCCGCACCAGATAGCGCCGCGCGATCTCCAGCTTCTCCTCCTCGGTGTAGCCGGCGAGGCTGATCAGCTCCATGCGATCCAGCAGCGGACCCGGAATCTGGTCCAGCATGTTGGCGGTCGCGATGAACACCACGCGCGACAGGTCGAACGGCACCGCCAGGTAATTGTCCCGGAACGTCCCGTTCTGCTCGAGGTCGAGCACCTCCAGCATCGCAGCGGAAGGATCGCCCTGCACGCCACGGCCCATCTTGTCGATCTCGTCCAGCATCATGACGCAGTTCCGCGTGCCGGCCTTCTTGATGCCCTGGATGATGTTGCCGGGCAGCGCGCCGATATAGGTGCGCCGGTGGCCGCGGATCTCGGCCTCGTCATGCACGCCGCCGAGGCTGACGCGCACGAAGGGGCGATCCATCGCGCGTGCGATGGACTGGCCGAGCGAGGTCTTGCCGACGCCGGGCGGGCCGACGAAGCACAGGATCGGCGCCTTGCCCTGCGGGGCGAGCTTGCGCACCGCCAGATATTCGATGATCCGGCTCTTGATCTTCTCCAGGCCGAAATGATCGGCATCCAGGATGCGGCGCGCTTCCTTGATGTCGATCGGCTTCTCCGCGGGCAGCGCCCAGGGCAGCTCGATCAGCCAGTCGAGGTAGGTGCGGACCATGCCGGACTCACCGGCAGCCTCCGGCATGCGCTCGTAGCGGCGCAGCTCCTTCTTGGCGTGCGCTTCCGCTTCGGGCGGCATGCTGGCCTTGGCGATGGCAGCCGTCAGCTCGGCGACCTCGGCCGCCTTGCCGTCGCCTTCGCCGAGCTGGCGCTGGATGGTCGCCATCTGCTCGCGCAGGATCGCCTCACGCTGCCGCTCGTCGAAGCTGGCGCGGGTCTTCTGGCCGATCTCGTTGGAGATGCGCAGCACCTCCAGCCGCTCGGCCAGATGCTTCGACACCTTCTCGACCCGCAAGGCGAGATCGATGGTCTCCAGCACCTCCTGCTTGTCCTGCGGCTTGATGTCCATGAACGAGGTCGCCAGGTCCGCCAGCGCGCCGGGCGCGGTGGTGCCCTGGAACATCGCGGCCAGCTCGGGCGGCGCCTGCGGCAGCAGCTCGATCGCCTCGATCGCCTGGCGCTGCAGGTTCAGCGCGCGCGCCTCGATCTCGGGCGAGCTCGTGGTCGGCTCGGGGATCTGCTGGAAGCGCGTGGCCAGGAACGGCGTCCCCGGCAGGAAGTCGAGGATACGCGCGCGCTGCACGCCCTGGCAGACGATGTGATGGGTGCCGTCGGGCGCGGTGATGTAGCGCACGATGTTGGCGATGGTCGCGACCCGGTAGAGATCGTCCGGCCCGGGCTCCTCGATCTCGGGGCTGCGCTGCAGGACGATGCCGACCGGCCGCTGCTCGCGCAGCGCCTGCTGCGCGGCGGCGATGGACTTCGGCCGCGCGATCGCGATCGGCGCGATGGCGCCGGGGAACAGCACCATCTCGCGCACGGGGATGATGATCAGCGCGTCGTCGGGGATCTTCACGTCGGTATTGTTTTGGGAATTGGTCTGGGCGGTATTCATCTGTTCGGTGGCCATGATCGACCTCAGGATTTGGCGAGGCGCAGTGCGACGCAGCCGTCCATCACGAAGCGGCTGATGGCGTAGCGGCCAAGGGGCAATGCAATGCGGCGCTCAAAACGCCCCTGCGGCAGCTCGAGCCGGTGGATGCGGGCGTTGCGAAGCTCCGGCGGAAGCGTGCGCTGGCCGGAGATCACGAGCGCGCCGTCATGGATCACCGTCTCGACATTGTCGGGATTGACGCCGGGAAGCGCCACCAGGATCAGGAGCTCATGGTCGGTTTCGAGCACGTCGATCGGCGGCTCCCAGCAGGCTTCCTGGCGGCCGAACTGCTGCCGCAGCCGGTCGGCGCGGGTCAGCGAGTCCAGGGCTTCGGACAGCATCCAGTCGAGGGGATTTTTGGGTTGCATGGCAAGACTCGGGAAAGGCGCTGCGTTTGGAAGACCAGCATATGGGGACGGTTCCCCGGAATTCCAGCATCGCGCGTTTGGAGCATGCCTGTCCCCTCGAACCCGAGGAGGCCCTTGCAATCAGACGCCACGACGCCGCGGAGATGTTCCGCGGCGTCGAAGGCAACAGTTGGGCGCGGCGCGCAGATCAGGCGGCGGCGCGGTATTCTCCTTCCGCTTCGAGGTTGATCACGGAGGTGGCGAGCTCGGTCAGGGTGTGATCGGTCGCCTCTTCCTCGTCGAGCGTCGCCTGGAGCAGCCTGGCGGCGTCCGGCATGCCGAGCTCCGCGGCCCAGGTGCGCAATGTGCCGTAGCGGGATATCTCGTAGTGCTCGACGGCTTGCGCCGCCGCGAGCAGGCCGGCGTCGAGGGCGGGGGCGTTCTTGAAATCCTTCATGATCCCCGCGCCCTCGTCGGTGATGCCGTTGATCGCCTCGCAGGGCTTGCCGCGCGCGGGCTTGCCCAGCATCTTGAAGATCTGGTCAAGGCGTTTGACCTGGCCCTGCGTCTCGCGCAGATGCTTGTTGAAGGCGGCGGAGAGCTGCTTGGAGTGAGCCGCCTTCGCCATCTTGGGCAACGTCTTGATGATCTTGTTCTCGGCGTAATAGATGTCCTTCAGCGTCTCCAGGAACAGGTCGCTCAACATCTTCGGCGCCTGACGCGGGCGGCGCGCCGCGGTCGTTTTCGCGTTCGCACGTTTCTTCGTTCGTTTTGCCATAATCCCTCCTCTCGAGGTGACACGGGAAGGCGATGCCCTCCTCAATCCTCGCGCGACCAAGACTCTGGGAGGGCAAATGTTCCTCGCGAAGGTCGCCTCGAGCCGTTATGGATTCCGGCTGCACCTCGCGTGAGACCTACCCGCATGCTCGACTTCGCCCTGTCCGCCTTCGTGACGCTGCTGCTGGTGGTCGATCCCGTCGGCCTTGCGCCGGCTTTCCTCGCCGCGACCGGGGGCATGCCCAACACGGTCAAGCGAACGATCGCGCTGCGCGCGCCGCTGATCGCGGCCTCGATCCTGGTGGTGATCGCGCTGGTCGGAAACTGGCTGCTGCGGCAGCTCGGGATCGGCATTCCCGCGTTCCAGATCGCCGGCGGGCTGCTGCTGTTCGGCGTCTCGTACCAGATGATCTTCGGCGACCGCCCGCATCGCGAGGCCCGCGAGGCCGACAAGGCGACCTCGGAGCACGCGTCCGATGTCGCGGTGTTTCCGCTGGCCATCCCCATGATGGCCGGTCCCGGCGCGATCGCGACCACGCTGCTGTTGACGGGCAATGCCGGCTACGGGGCGAGGCTCGCCATCATCATCGCGATCGTCCTCGCGGTGTGCCTGCTCTGCATGCTGTGCTTTCTCTCCGCGAGCCTGATCGCCCGCACCCTCGGGCGCACCGGAAATGCGGTGCTGTCGCGCGTGCTCGGCATGCTGCTCGCCGCCTATTCCGTGCAGTTCGTGATCAACGGCATCGCGGCCGTCCGGGCGAGCCTACCGTAGGATTTCGACGATCCGTTAATCCGTTGATTCCACGGTCTATTTCGTGGAGCTGTGGGCCGGCCGGCGAGACGACGGGCGATCCGGTCGCTTTCGCTTGCGCTGCCATATTGCTTTGACGTACTTCCGGTCTGACAAACGCCCATCGCCAAGAAGCCGAGAAGAAATCGAGATGTCGATGACAGCGGACGAGCCCGCCAAGAGACAGGCCATCATCGACGCCTGCCGCCGCATGAATGCGCTCGGCATCAACCAGGGCACCTCGGGCAATATCAGCGTCCGGCATGTGGACGGGCTGCTGGTCACGCCGACCAGCGTGCCCTATGAGGCCATGACGCCCGACCAGATCGTGTTCATGGCGATGGACGGCTCGCACGCGCCCGATCAGAAGCCGTCCAGCGAGTGGCGCTTCCATCGCGACATCCTGAAGGCCCGGCCCGACGTCAACGCCGTGGTCCATGCCCATCCGACCTATTGCACCATCCTGGCGATCATGGGCATGGAGATCCCGCCCGTGCACTACATGATCGCGGCCGCAGGCGGCGACAGCATCCGCTGCGCGCCCTATGCCACCTTCGGAACGGAGGAACTGTCCGAACACGCGGTGCGGGCGCTGGAGGGGCGGCTTGCCTGCCTGCTCGACCATCACGGCATGATCGCGATCGGCAAGACGCTGGACAAGGCGATGTGGCTCGCCGTCGAGGTCGAGACCCTGGCGCGGCAATATCACGGCTGTCTCCAGATCGGGAAACCGCCGCTGCTCTCGAGCGCCGAGATCGAGCGGGTTCGCCAGCGCATGGCCGGCTACGGCATGTCGGAAGGGTAGGGCGAGCAGAAGGTGTTCGTGCGGATCAGACATCTCGTTGATCGCAAGGGATCGAACCGCGTCATGGTTCGCCTGCGCGCGCTCTTGCGCAGCAACGAATTCTACCTGATCCCGCTCGCGCTGGTGATCGGCACGCTGGCCGGCGCCATCGTGACGCTGATGGCCGAGATCGCGCAGATTGCCCATATGCTCATCTACGGCATTCCCGTCGACGTCCGCCTGTCCGCCAACGCCTGGGTCAGTCCCTGGGCGGCGCTGATCGCGCCTGCGCTCGGCGGATTGGCGCTCGGCATCATGGAATGGTCGCGGCGGCGGATGAAGATCTCCAGCGCGGTCGACCCGATCGAGGCCAATGCGCTGCGCGGCGGCAATCTGTCGATGCGCGACAGCCTGGTGGTGTCGAGCCAGACGCTGATCTCCAACGGCTGCGGCGCCTCGGTCGGCCTCGAGGCCGGCTATACCCAGATCGGCTCCGGCATCGCCTCGCTGCTCGGCAAGTTCTTCAATCTGCGCCGCAACGATCTGCGCCTGATGGTCGGCTGCGGCGCGGCCGCCGCGATCGCTGCAGCGTTCGGCGCGCCGATCACCGGCGCCTTCTACGCCTGCGAGCTGATCGTCGGTGTCTATTCGGTCAGCAGCGCCGCCCCGATACTGGCGGCCTCGCTTGCCGGCGCCCTGACTGCGCAATGGCTTGGCGGCGCGCCGTACTCCATCGAAATACCGAAGGTCAGCGCCGTCGGCGTCGAGCAGTACCTGGCCCTGATCGGTCTCGCCCTCATCACCAGCGGCGTCGGCATCGCCGTGATGCGGTCGTCTTCGATGTTCGAGCGCCTGTTTGCCTGGCTGCCGGTCTGGCTGCGCCCGGTGATTGGCGGCCTCATCGTCGGCAGCTTTGCCATCGTCACGCCGCAGGTGCTGGCGGCCGGCCACGGTGCCATGGTGCTCGACCTCTTTCACGACATGACGATCGGCCTGATCGCGATCATCATCGCTTTGAAGCTGACGGCCTGCCTGATCTCGCTCGCCTCGGGCTTCCGCGGCGGTCTGTTCTTTGCCTCGTTGTTCGTCGGCAGCCTGATCGGAAAGTTCTTCGCCGCAATCCTTTTGCTCATCAGCCCGGAATTCGTGATTGATCCGCTGGTCGCGATGCTGACGGGCATGGCGACGCTCGGCGTCGCCATCGTCGGCGGCCCGCTGACCATGTCGTTCCTCGTGCTCGAGATGACCCGCAATGTCGACGTCACCGCCGTCGTGCTCGCCGGTTGCATCGTCACCTCGATCTGCGTCCGCTTCATGTTCGGCCATTCGTTCTCGACCTGGCGCCTGCATCTGCGCGGCGAGACCATCCGCAGCGCCAACGACGTCGGCTGGCTGCGTAATCTCACCGTCGAGCGCCTGATGCGCTCCGACGTCGGCAAGGTCCCGTCGACCACGACGATCGCTGCCGTCCGCCGCGAATTCGCGCTGGGCTCGCGGCCCGGAATCGTCATCGTCAACAATGCGGATGAATATGTCGGCCTCGTCCTGCTGCCCGATCTGTTCTCCAGCGACCTCGACACCATCGCCGACGACATCCAGGTGATCGAACTCGCTCGTCTGATCGATATCGTGCTGATCCCGGAAATGAACGTGAAGTCGGCGATGGCGGTGTTCGACGAGGCGGAAGCCGAGATGCTGGCGGTGGTCGATTCCACCGACAGCCGCAAGGTGGTCGGCTTCCTCACCGAGAACTTCGCCCGCCGCCGCTATGTCGAGGAGATCGACAAGGCGACGCGCGGGGTGCTGGGGGCGCTGTCGTAAAGCGCGATGCCAGGCGCTTTTCCGGTTCACTGAGACGGAGAAGCGACCACGCACGCCACGATCCGTCGGACCAGTGGCAGCACCATCAGCAGTGTTGGAAAGGCGACCAGCCATGACAGCGCCCAGGCGCCCGGCCAGGTCGCGAGGAAGGCCGGCGTCGCGCCGAGGCTTCGCAGCGTCGAAATGACCGACACCACGGCCGTCATGAGGATGGACAGCACAAAAGGCATTACGATCGGCGCATAGCGCGCCGGCAGTTTGCGAACCGCAATCATCTGATTTCTCTTACGGAAAAGGACGCGTCAGTCACGTTGAACCCTGCAAATGGCATCGATCCCGACGGCGTCGGTTGATGCGTTGGTTCACGTGAAACGCTTACGGCGACCGAAAAACGGCGCGGCTGTTCATTATCCGCTCAGGTTGAGTGGTTCAAGCTGCATCTGGTCGTTCGGTTTACAATCGTTCAAAGCGTGGCAGATTGCCGCGATCACGAACCATTTCAGCGGTTTGCGCATTATATATCGTTTGCATAGGTCAATTTGGGCGAGGGCAGAGGAAGGTCAAAACAAAATGAGTGATGGACCGATGAATTCCGCGGCTGGCCGCAGCATTGTAATGGCCGCGGTCGCCAGCCTGGCACTGGTCGCAACCTCTGCATCGCCCTCGGCTGCGGCGTCCGCGGGACCGGCCAAAGCGGTGTCCGCAAAGGTCGTCACGGCGGGTCAGGCTGCCTCCGACGTCACCGATTTCAGCGCAGCCCGACGTCGCTACTATCGACGCGGCTCGAACGCTGCGGGCCTTGCCGTCATGGGTGCCGCGGCGGGCATCATCGGCGGGGTGATCGCCGAGCAGCGGCGCCGCGAGTACTATGAGGACAACTATTACTATGGTCAGCGTCCTTATTACGGCGGCCCGGGCTATTACGGCGGCGGTCCCTATTACGGGCCGCGCGGCTATTATCAGCCGTATTAGTCGGCTGTTTTCGCCATGGCTGTTTCGTCGTAGCCCGGGTGAGCGCAGCGATACCCGGGACCGCTCTAGCTTGTGGCAAGACCCCGGATGTCGCTTCGCTCATCCGGGCTACAGCTACGAGATCTTGCCCGACGGGCAAAACACCTGCGAAGCTGTCAACCCGCGCGCCTAAAAATATTCCGCTTTACCGAAATTCGGATTTGTCGTATGTGTCGCCCATCCCGGCTCATCCTTGAGGGGCGATCATGTGGTCGTCATTTTCGCGAGCCGGGCTTGCGGTGGACGCGGCAGCGTCGGGC
>NZ_AXAB01000037.1:0-92296 GCF_000472645.1 Bradyrhizobium sp. WSM2254
CCTCGAAAAGCTCCCAACCAAGCGCTTCCGCCAGTCCGTTGCCACCTACAACAACACCCCGCGCAAATGCCTTGACTTCAGAACCCCGGCAGAGGCCTTCTCCTCTCAACTGTTGCACTTCGAGTGTGAATCCACCTCCTGGCTTTCGCCAGGACGACGACGGAGGCTTAAACAGCCATCTTCCGATGCAGCACCGGCGCGCCGGTGGTGAGGCTTTCGGCCGCATCGATGATGGCGTTGGCGTCGATGCCGTAGTGGCGGTAGAGGTCGGCGATGGTGCCGGTCTGGCCGAACTGCTCGACGCCGAGTGCCTCGACGCGGTGGCCGCGGACACTGCCGAGCCAGCCGAGCGCGGAAGGATGGCCGTCGATCACGGTCACGATGCCGCAGTCGCGCGGCAGCGGTGCCAGCAGCTTCTCGATGTGGCTGAGGTGCTGCACGCCGCGCCTGTCACGCCGCAATTTCCGTGCGGCGGTCCAGCCCGCGTGCAGGCGGTCGGCCGATGTGATCGCGAGCAGGCCGATGTCGCGGCGGCTCTCGCCGATGAAGCCGGTCGCCTCGATCGCCTCGGGCGCCACCGCGCCGGTATAGGCGATCACGAGTTCGGCATTGGGGCCCGGCTTACGCAGCCAATAGGCGCCGTCGGTGATGCCTTGCTGAAGCTCCGGCGTCATGATCCGCTGCGCCTGCTCGATGCTGCGCGTCGAGAGGCGCAGATAGACGGAACCGCCCTCACCCGGATCGCGCTGCATGTGATTGAAACCCCAGCCCATGATCACGGCGAGCTCGTCGACGAAGGCCGGCTCGAACGAGGCGAGGCCATCCTGCGCCATGCCGATCAGCGGCGTCGCGATCGACTGGTGCGCGCCGCCCTCGGGCGCGAGCGTGATGCCTGACGGCGTCGCCGCCACCATGAAGCGCGCATCCTGGTAGCAGGCATAGTTCAGCGCATCGAGCCCGCGCTCGATGAAGGGATCGTAGAGCGTGCCGACCGGCAAGAGCCGCGCGCCGTTGATCTGGTGCGACAGGCCGAGCGCCGAGAGCATGATGAACAGGTTCATCTCGGCGATGCCGAGCTCGAGATGCTGGCCCTTGGGCGAGGCGTCCCAGTTGTAGGTGGAGGGAATTTTCTCGCTGCGGAATAAGTCCGCCTTCTCGGCGTTTGCGAACAGGCCGCGCCGGTTCACCCACGGGCCGAGATTGGTCGAGACGGTGACGTCGGGAGAGGTCGTCACGATGCGCCTGGCGAGTTCGCTATCGCCGCGCGCGATCTCGTTCAGCACGAGGCCAAAGCCCTGCTGGGTGGACATCTGCGGCGACGGCTTGAAGGCGAGCTGCTGTGGCACCTCGACGACGGGCGCGGTCAGCCGGCGGCCGTCCTGGTTGAACGGCACGCGCGCGAGAAACGCGTCGAGCTCGGCGGGAGCTAGCGCGAGGCCCTCGTACTTGTCCCATTCGTGGCCGGGCCGGATGTTCTGGCTCTCGCGATATTTCTCCATCTGCGTGACCGTCATCAGGCCTGCATGGTTGTCCTTGTGGCCCTGGAACGGCAGGCCGACGCCCTTGATGGTGTAGGCAATGAAGCAGACCGGGCGATCGTGGTCGATGGATTCGAACGCATCCAGCATGCTCGCCATGTCGTGGCCACCGAGGTTCGACATCAGCGCCAGCAGTTCCTCATCGCTGCGCTTGTCGATCAGCTTGGTGATCGGCCCCTGGTCGCCGATCTCGTCGTGCAGATGCTTGCGGAAGGCCGCGCCGCCCTGGAAGCACAGCGCCGCATAGAGCGCATTCGGGCAATTGTCGATCCAGCGCTTGAGCGCCTCGCCGCCCGGCTCGGCGAAGGCCTCGCGCATCAGCCGGCCGTATTTCACGATCACCACGTCCCAGCCGAAATTGCGGAACATGGTCTCGAACTTTTCCCAGAGCCCTTCGCGCACGACGGCGTCGAGCGACTGGCGGTTGTAGTCGACCACCCACCAGGTGTTGCGCAGGCCGTGCTTCCAGCCTTCTGCCAAGGCTTCGAAGATGTTGCCCTCGTCCATCTCGGCGTCGCCGACCAGCGCGATCATCCGCCCTTCGCGGCGATCCTTCATCCAGCCATGCGCCTTGACGTAGTCCTGCACCAGCGAGGCGAACAGCGTCTGCGCAACGCCGAGGCCGACCGAGCCGGTCGAGAAATCGACGTCGTCGACGTCCTTGGTGCGCGAGGGATAGGACTGCGCGCCCTTGAAGCCGCGAAAATTCTCCAGCTTCTCGCGGCTCTGCCGCCCGAACAGATACTGGATGGCGTGGAACACCGGGCTCGCATGCGGCTTCACCGCAACGCGGTCCTCAGGGCGCAACACGCTAAAATACAGCGCCGACATGATGGTCGCGAGCGAGGCCGACGAGGCCTGGTGGCCGCCGACCTTCAACCCGTCCGCGTTGGAGCGGATATGGTTGGCGTGGTGGATGGTCCATGACGACAGCCACAGCGCCTTGCGGGCCAGGGCAGTCAGGGTTTCGAGACGCGCGGAATCGACGGGCATGGCGATGCTCCGGAAAAATCTGGCCTCGATGATACTCCCGCGAGGGGCGCCAAACTTCTCAATTTTTCGCGCCATACCTGCCGATATTGGGATATTTTACCAATCGAATGCCCCCTGACCCAGGTTTCATCCCAATGCCCGAGCTCGACGCCATCGACCGCAAAATCCTCAGCTACCTCCAGAACGACAGCCGCCTGACCATGCAGGAGCTCGCCGACAAGGTTGGGCTCTCGGTGTCGCCCTGCCACCGCCGGGTCAAGCTGCTGGAGGAGCGCGGCGTCATCTCGCGCTATATCGCGACCGTCGACCAGAAGGCGCTCGGCCTGCATGTCAGCGTCTTCATCTCGATCAAGCTGGCGCGGCAGAAGGAGGAGGACCTCAACCGCTTCGCGCGCGCGATCTCGAAATGGGACGAGGTGCTGGAGTGCTATCTGATGACCGGCAACCGCGACTATCTGCTGCGCGTCGTCGCCGCCGATCTCGCTTCCTACGAGACCTTCCTGAAGACCAAGCTGACCCGGCTCGACGGCATCGCCTCGATCGAGTCGAGCTTTGCGCTGAGCCAGGTGAAATATTCGATCGCGCTGCCGGTGTGACGGTCCACCGGGCCGCCGGTGTCACATGGACGCAATAATGCCCGCCGATGGTCGTGGGGACATTGGCATCTCAGCCGAGAGAAGGATCCATGACGACAGCCGACCGCCCCACCGACGCCGCCATGCGCGACCGCTTCTACCAGGAGATCGCCGACGATCTCGACGAGGAGCTGGAGCTCGAGCTCGACGACTCCAGGCTTGACGAACTGCTGGACGAGACCGACGCGCTTCGCCCGACGGTGGATCGCAGGCTCTATTTCCGTGAGCTGCTGCGGTTGCAGGGCGAGCTGGTCAAGCTCCAGGACTGGGTGCAGAGCGAAAAGAAGAAGGTCGTGGTGCTGTTCGAGGGCCGCGACTCCGCCGGCAAGGGCGGCGTGATCAAGCGCATCACCCAGCGGCTCAATCCCCGCATCTGCCGCGTCGCCGCCCTTCCGGCGCCGAGCGAGCGCGAGCGCTCGCAATGGTATTTCCAGCGCTACGTGGCGCATCTTCCTGCCGGCGGCGAGATGGTGCTGTTCGATCGCAGCTGGTACAACCGCGCCGGCGTCGAGCGCGTGATGGGCTTCTGCTCAGAGCACGAGTACCAGGAATTCTTCAAGACGGTGCCGGAATTCGAGCGGATGCTGATCCGCTCCGGCATCATCCTGGTCAAATACTGGTTCTCGATCACCGATGACGAGCAGCAGTTCCGCTTCAGCATGCGTATCAGGGACCCCCTGAAGCAGTGGAAGCTGAGCCCGATGGACGTCGAGGCGCGCAGCCGCTGGGAGCACTACACCAAGGCCAAGGAGACGATGCTGGAGCACACCCACCTTCCGGATTCGCCGTGGTGGATCGTCGACGCCGTGGACAAGAAGCGCGCCCGGCTCAACTGCATTGCGCACCTTCTGAGCCAGATCCCCTACCAGGAGGTCGGCCGCGCACCGGTGGTGCTGCCGCCGCGCGCCCGCAATCCCGACTACCACCGCGGCCCGATCCCGCCGGAGATGTATGTGCCTGCGAAATATTGAGAAGATCTCGTAGGGTGGGCAAAGCGCAGCGTGCCCACCGTTCTCACCACAGACGCGGATGCATGGTGGGCACGGCGCTGCGCGCCTTTGCCCACCCTACGACACTGCTACCGCCACGGCTGCACGATGATCTTGGTGTGCGCCTCCGGATTGGCGAGGTCGGCGAAGGCTTTTGCGACGCCGTCGAGGCCGACCTCGGCCGTCACCATGGCTGCGGCGTCCACCTGCCCTTCGGCGATCAGGCGCAGCGAGCTTGCGAACTCGTCCGGCGTGTAGCCGAGCACGTACTGGACGTTGAGCTCCTTCATGATGCCGAGCATGGGCTCGTTCCTGTCGGTCTCCATGCAGACGCCGACCACGACGATCCTGGCATCGCGCGGGGCGCCCTCGAACACCTGCTGCAACAGGCCGGGCACGCCGACGCATTCGAAGATGATTGCGGGCTTCAGTGCCGGCAGCATGGCCTGCAACTGCGGCCGCGCCGCCTTCTCGCCCTCCGACATCTGCGCGTGCTCGGCCCAGGTCGCGTAAGGCTGCGACACCTTGGGATCGACGACGATATCGGCGCCGAGCCTGGCCGCGAGCGCGCGCCGCGCCGGCGAATAGTCGGCGGCGACGATCGGATGCAGACCCCTGATCTTCAGCGCGGCAATCACCGCGAGCCCGACCGGGCCGCAGCCGATCACGAGCGGCACCTCGCCGCCGCTTATGTTGGCTTTTGCCACGGCGTGGACACCGACGGCGAGCGGCTCGGTCAGTGCGGCATGTTCGGGAGCCAAGCCGTTGGGCACCTCGAGCAGCAGCGCTTCGCTGAGCAGCATCGCTTCGGCATAGCCGCCGATATTGTCGTTGGAATAGCCGATGCCCTCGATGCCCTGCGCCGTCACCAAAGCCGGCAGCGAGCAGACATGGGTGCCGGGCTTGAGCTTGCGCGCGGTGCCGGGACCGTAGTCGACGATCTCGCAACAGAATTCATGACCGAACACGACGTCGCGGGCGAGGTCCATCGGCTTGCGGCCGACCTTCCGCGCCATCTCGACCATGCGGTGGGCGTGCTGGCGCGCATGCAGGTCGGAGCCGCAAATGCCGCAGGCGAGCGTCTTGACCAGCACCTGGCCGAGGCCCGGCTTCGGCTCGGCCATCTGACCAACGACAATCTCACCGTTCCTGAAGATCGCAGCGCGCATCCGGCTCCTCCCGTATTGTTGTTGGAGCCGTTGATAGCACGACGCGGAAGCTGCGAACTTGCGTCAGGCGTTCGGGGAACGCTCTTCGAGCACCAGGAGCTGGGCGCGGCGGACGCGCTCGCGATGGGCGATGTAGAGACCGCTGGCGACGATGAAGGCCGCGCCGACGATGGTCCAGATGCTCGGCACCTCGCCGAAGATGAAGAAGCCGAGAATGCTGACCCACAACAATTGCGAGTAGGAGAAGGGCGCCAGCACCGAGGCATCGCCGTAGCGATAGGCGAGCACGACGATCCACTGGCCCGCCGTGGAGGCGACGCCGATGAAGATGCCGAGCGCAATCGCGGTCCAGGACGGCGTGACCCAGACGAACGGCACGATTGCGGTGAGGATCGCAAGGCCCGTCAGCGAGGAATAGGCCATGGTGGTGACGACGGCCTCACGACCGCTCATCATGCGCGTCAGGATCAGCGTGCCGGCCCAGCAAGCGGCCGAGATGACCGGGAAGAACGCTGCGAGTTGAAACGCGCCGGTGCCCGGGCGCAGGATGATCAGCACGCCGATCAGGCCGAGCGCGGTGGCGAACCAGCGGCGCATGCCCACCTTCTCACCGAGGAAGACGATGGAGAGCGCAGTGACGAACAGCGGTGCGACGAAGCCGGTTGCGGACGCCTCCGCGATCGGCAGGAAGCGCAAGCCCGTGATGAAGAACAGCGAGGAGCCAAGCAGCACCGCGCCGCGCATCACATGCAATCCGAGGCGCTCGGTGCGCATCGCGTAGTACGGCGAGGACCGCAGCATCACAGGCGTGAATATCAGCGCGAAGGTGAGGAAGCGGATCCAGGTGATCTGGATCGACGGCAGGCTGGTCGAAAGATATTTCGCGGTGATGTCGGAGCAGCCGAGAAATACCGTCGACAGCAGGATCAGCGCGATGCCCTTGAAGGGATGGTCGACGCGCGCAGGCGCGCGGCGGCCGACGTTCTTCTTCTCCGGCATAGGCATGGAAATACTGTCGAGCCTTGCGGCTGCGGCGGGCGGCGGAGTCACGGCAGAAACTCTGGAAAAATGCGAATCGGGGACGGCTGTAAAAAACGACAAATGCGCCGCTTTCACAACTTCCGAAAACAGGATGCCGATATGCGCTGAGGGCTGCGCGCGTCAATATTCCATTAAGAATGCGCGCTTGCTGCACTACAGCATGGGAAGACCTCGCGGCTTCGGACCACGCGGAAACGCCGCATCCAGCGCCGCAATCTCCCCTTTCGTCAACACGAGATCGCCGGCGGCCGCATTCTCGCCGGCATGTTCCGCCGACGACGCCTTCGGGATCGCGAACACCGTAGTTGCACGGGTGAGAAAGCTCAGCGCGACCTGACGCGGTGTCACGCGCCGCGCCTCCGCGATGCGCGCCAGCACGGCGCCGCCCTTGCTGTTGCTTGCCGGAAAATCGTCGTGGCCGAACGGAGAGTATGCGACGACAGCGACGCCATGCTTCTCGCACCACGGGATCACCGCATGCTCGATCGCACGTTCCTTCAGATGATAGAGCACCTGATTGCAGGCGATGCGGCCCTCGCCCGCGACATCGAGCATCTCGTCGAGATCGTCGGTGTCGAAATTGGAGACGCCCCAGGATTTGATCTTGCCGGCCTTCACCAGCTCCTCGAACGCGGCGACGGTGTCCTCGAGCGGATAGGAACCGCGCCAGTGCAAGAGATAGCAATCGAGGCGATCGGTCTTGAGCCGCTTCAGCGAGCGTTCGCAGGCGGTAATCGTGCCGCGGCGCGACGCATTGCTCGGCAGCACTTTCGAGACGAGGAAAACGTCCTCGCGCCGGCCCGCGATCGCGTCGGCAATGACGAGCTCGGCATCGCCATACATCTCGGCGGTATCGATATGGGTCATGCCGAGATCGAGCCCGCGCTGAAGCGCTGCGATCGCGCGCTTGCGGTCGCCATGGTCGAGATACCAGGTGCCCTGCCCGATGACGGAGACGTTGGCGCCGGTCTTGCCGAAGGAGTTTGTATTCATGTTCGCTCCGATCTCCGCTGTTTCTTCTCCCTCTCCCCCGTTCTTAAGGGGCCGCGACGAGCTTCGCTCGCGCTGAGAGGGTTGGGGTGAGGGGCTACTTCCGCAAAGTCTATGACAGTTAGACTCGCGGAGACTCCCCCTCACCCGCCGCGCTACGCGCGTCGGCCTCTCCCCGCAAGTGGGGAGAGGCGAAGAACTACAATCCGCCGATGTCCGCGACCAGCACGCTGCCGGTCGCGGACTCCGTGATATAGAGACGATCCTTGCTTTCGCCACCGATCGCGACATTGGTGCAGTTCGGCCCCGCGCACGACTTGATCCGCGCGATCAATTCGCCGTTCGGCGCGAACACGAAGACGTGGCCGAGCGAGGCGTGGCCGACGAACAGACGGCCACGCGCGTCCATCGTCATGCCATCAGGGCCACTGGTGCCGAACAGCGAGCAGAAGCGGCCGACCTTCGACACGCTGCCGTCCTTCATGAACGGCAGCCGCCACACCGCGTTGTCGCGTGTCATCGCGACGAACAGCACGGTCTCGGTTGGATCGAGCACCAGGCCGTTCGGGCTGATACCGGTGTCGATGAGGCAGTCGAGCCTGCCGCCCGGCGTCAGCCGGTACACGCGGCCGCTCGGATCGTGCAGGCCGGTCTGGCCTTGATCGGTGAAATAGATGTCGCCGCTGGAGGCCAGATGCAGGTCGTTGCAGCCGCGGAAGGATTCCGAATTGCGCGCGGTCAGGATAGGCTTGATGCGGCCGGCCGTCGCATCGAGCTCCATGATGCCGTGCATGTAGTCGGCGACCAGGATGCGGCCGTCGGCCGCGATCTTCAATCCGTTCGGCCAGCCTTCATATTCGACGATTTGCGACCATTCGCCGTCAGGCGCGATGCGGAAGATGCGGCCGAAGGGAATGTCGACGATGTAGAGATTGCCGTCCCTGTCGAATGACGGCCCCTCGATGAAGCTATCGGTCGCAACACCCGGCCGGTTGGCATCGGCCCAATCCGTCCGCACGCCCTTGCGGCGGAACTTGTCGGGCATGGCGGAGAAGAGTGACGTCTCGATGAGACGCGGCGGCGTTTCCAGGTACATCATGGTTGTTATAGGTGCTGCTGATGGGAGAGCGCGGCAACATAGGGCACAATCGAGGGCGCGTCGATTGGGGCGGAGGTATGGCGCCACGCCCTCACCGTCATTCCCCGCGAAAGCGGGGAATCCAGTACGCCGCGGCCTCACCGCATAATCACAGATGTCTCGGCGTACTGGATCGCCCGGTCAAGCCGGGCGATGACAGCGGAGTCTCCGGCAACGACCGAGAACGTCGCCCCTACCCCGCCGCGCCCGCAAGCTTCGCCTGCTTCACTGGCGCTACCTCCGTCGTCGCGATCAGGCGCTTCAGCTCGGGGATGCAGGAGCCGCAATTGGTGCCGGCCTTGAGCCTGGCGCCGATCTCGGCCGTCGTTCGCGCCCCAGTCGCGATGCTGTCGCAGATGGTGCCGCGGCCGACGCCGAAGCAGGCGCAGACGATCGGGCCGGTCGTGGCGGCGCCTTCGCTGGACTTGCCGGACAGCAGCATGCGGCGCTGGTCGTCGGTGACCTGATCGGCCACGAACAGGCTCTTCACCACGTCCCAGTCGCCGGCATCATGAGCGGGGCCGACGAACAGGCAGGTCTCGATGCGATCGCCTGCGAACGAGGCCGCACGATAGACGCCGCCGCCGAAATCGCGGTACTCGGCGACATCCTCGCCGGCGACACTCTCGAGCCAGGCGGGCCAGCGCGACAGATCGGCGTTGTCGGCGAAGAGATAGCCGAAGCCGCCGCTGACCGTGACGCGCGTCCACAGCAGATTGGGCGGCAGATCGAGCTGTTTGCGCGACAGCGCGAAGCCGCGGAAGACGTATTCATAGGGCGCGATCGCGGCCGGCGTCGCCTTCGATTCCGGCTGTCCCGAGAACGGGTCGGTGAAGGACTGCACCAGCGCGCCGACGCGGCCGTGCGAGGCGTTCATCGCGCTCCAGTGGATCGGCACGAACAGCGTGCCGCGCTGCTGCCGATCGCTGACGACCACCTTCAGGATGCACTGCCCGTAATCGGTGGTGATGCGGGCATAGCCGTCGTGGGCGATGCCGTATTTGCCGGCGTCGTCTGGATGGACCTCGACGAAGGGCTCGGGCAGATGCGCGCCCAGCCGCTGGCTGAGACCCGTGCGCGTCATGGTGTGCCACTGGTCGCGGATGCGCCCGGTGTTGAGCCGTAAGGGGCGCGACGCGCCGGTCTCGCCGCGCAGCGACGGCATCTCCGGCGCGACGAAGCGACCTTTGCCGTCATTGGTGAAGAAGCCACCGCTCGCGAAGAAGCGCTCGCCGGGCGCTTCGCCTTCGCGCACCGGCCACTGCACGGGCTTCAAGGCGTCGAAGGCCTCGTTCGAGAGCGAGGTCAACGCGCCGATGTCGAAATCGCGGCTGCCGTCGTTCTCGAACGCCGAAAGCGCCGCGTGCTCGCGGAAAATATCGGCGGCGGATTTGTAGTCAAAACTGTCGCCGAAGCCGAGACGTTTTGCGGTCTCGCTGAGAATCCACCAGTCCGGCCGCGCCTCGCCCGGCGCCGGCAGGAACGAGCGCTGGCGCGAGATGCGCCGTTCGGAGTTGGTCACCGTGCCCGACTTCTCGCCCCAGGCCAGCGCAGGCAGCAGCACATGCGGGCCGGCCTCGACCGTGTCGTTGGAGAGCACGTTCTCGGAGACCACGAACAGCTCGAGCTTTTTCAGTGCCTCGCGCACGAAGTCCGCATCGGGCAGCGACACCGCGGGGTTGGTACCCATCACCCACAGCGCCTTGACCTCGCCGCGGTTGATCGCCTCGAACAGCTGCACCGCCTTCAGCCCCTCATGGGTGGCGATGCGCGGCGCCTTCCAGAACCGCCTGACACGGTCGATGTCCGGCGGCGTGAAGTTCATGTGCGCGGCGAGCTGATTGGCGAGACCGCCGACCTCGCGGCCGCCCATCGCGTTGGGCTGGCCGGTGAGCGAGAACGGCGAGGCGCCCGGCTTGCCGATGCGGCCCGTGGCGAGATGGCAGTTGAGGATCGCGTTGACCTTGTCGGTGCCCTGCGCCGACTGGTTGACCCCTTGCGAATAGAGCGTGACGACGCGCTCGACATCACGGAACATCTTGAAAAACGTCGCGACGTCCTGCTCGGAGAGGCCTGTGGCCAGCGCGGTCGCAGTGACGCTGCCGGCGATATTGCGCGCGCGCGCCAGCGCGTCGTCGAAGCCCGACGTGTTGGCCGCGATGTAGTCCTGGTCCAGCGCGCCGCTGTCGGCGAGATGGACGAACAGGCCCGAGAACAAGGCGGTGTCGGTGCCGGGCTTCAGCCCCAGGAACAGATCGACGTCGCTGGCCGTGTCGGTGCGGCGCGGGTCGATCACGATCATGCGGGCGCCGCGCTCCTGCCTGTTCTTCAGCATGCGCTGGAACAGGACCGGGTGGCACCAGGCCGCGTTCGAGCCGACGAAGACCAGCAGGTCGGCCTGGTCGAGATCCTCGTAGCAGCCGGGCACGGTGTCGGCGCCGAAGGCGCGGCGATGGCCGGCGACCGAGGACGACATGCAGAGCCGCGAATTGGTGTCGACATTGGCGGTGCCGACAAAGCCCTTCATCAGCTTGTTGGCGACGTAGTAATCCTCGGTCAGGAGCTGGCCCGAAAGATAGAACGCGACCGCATCGGCGCCGTCGCGCGCCACGATGTGCTGCATGCGGTGGGCGACGTGGTCGAGCGCATCGCTCCAGGCGACGCGCTCCAGCACGCCCTTGCAGCGGATCATCGGGTAGAGCAGCCGGCCCTCCAGCCCGACGGTCTCGCCGAGCGCCGAGCCCTTCGAGCACAGCCGGCCGAAATTGGCGGGATGGTCCGGGTCGCCGGCGATCGCCGCTCCGCCCTTGCCGTCGGGCGTTGCGAGCACGCCGCAGCCAACACCGCAATACGGGCAGGTGGTCTTGGTGGTCCGGAGCGTCGGGTCGATCGCCGTCATATCGAGCTGCCTTATCAAGCCGCCTCTATCAAGCCGCTTTGGAGGGACGCGCGAGCGCGCGGCCGAACATCATGTCGGTACGGATCGCCGCCACCTTGTCGCGGTTGCGGATCAGTTCGAGATACCAGAGCGCATCGACGGTATCGCCGATCAGTACCGCGCCGGTGAGCCGGCCGTCGGCGATGACGAGCTTCTTGTAGGTCCCGCGCCTGCGGTCGGACAGCACGAGGCTCTCGCTGCCCTCCCCGCCCATGAAGTCGCCGGCGGAGAACACGCTGACGCCCGAGACCTTCAGATTGGTCGAGACCACGCTGCCCTGATAAGCGGCGGGCCGGCCTGCGAGATGCCGCGCCAGCACGCGCGCCTGCTCATAGGCGGGCTCGACCAGGCCATAGCAGGTGCCGCGATGCTCGGCGCATTCACCGAGCGCGAAGATGTCGGGTGACGCCGTCTGCATGACGTCGTTGACCACGATGCCGCGGTTGACCGCGATGCCGGCGTCCTTGGCCAACGCGATATTGGGCTTGATGCCGGCGGCAAAGATCACGGCATCGGTCTCGATGCGGCTGCCGTCGGCGAGCTCGACGGCTTCGACATGGCCGTCGCCATGGATGCACTTCGTGCTGGCATTGAGCAGGATGCGGATGCCCTTGCGCTCGACCAGCGTCTTGAGCAGGTCGGCGGCCGGCCCATCGAGCTGGCGCTCCATCAGCCGGTCCATCAGATGCAGCAGCGTCACCGGGGCGCCGGCCTTGGCAAGCCCATAGGCCGCCTCCAGCCCGAGCAGACCGCCGCCGACCACGACGACGCGCTTCTTCGCCGCCGCAAGCGTCAGCAGCAGGTCGACGTCGCGCGTGTCGCGGAACGTATGCACGCCGGCGAGATCGGCGCCCGGCACGTTGAGCCGCAGCGGCGTCGATCCCGTGGCAAGCACGAGCTTGGAATATTCCATGCTCTCCTCGCCCTCGATCTTGAGCTCGCGGCGGCCGGTGTCGATCTCGGTGACGCGGTAGCCGTAGCGCACCGTGACGCCGCGATGGCGCCACCAGTCGGCCGGCCGCAGCTCGATCTCGTGCGAGCCGGTCTCGCCGGCCAGCACGGAGGAGAGCAGCACGCGGTTGTAAGCGAGCCTCGGTTCATCGCCGATAACGGCAACCGCGTAGCGGCCAAGCGCGGTCTTGGCGAGCTCGTCGACCAGACGCGCGGCCGCCATACCGTTACCGACGATGACCAGCGGTTCACTCACAAGGCATCTCCTATTCGGCGGCCTGCGCCTGAGCGCCGTAGGCCTCGGAAATCATGTAGCCGGACAGCACGCCGTAGGCGTCGGTCCAGGCCGTGGCGAGTTCGGGCGTCCAGGCTTCGCCGAGACCCTTCTCCAGGGTCCACAGCAAGGTCGCGCCGACGACGGGGTAGTGCTCGGCCTTGGCGCCGTAGGCGACGTGACGCTTGGCAAGCGCCGAGGCCGCGGGAAGAATCGAGTCCAGGTTCGACAGGCCGCCGACGACGGCAGCAAGCATGCCCATCAGCTTCTTGCGCTGCTCGGTCATGTCTTCAGGAAACATCGCGCGCACGGACGGCGCCACCTCGAACAGGCGATCGTAGAACAGCACCGCTGCGGTTTCCGAAATCGGCGCGACCTTGGCGAAGCTCTGCTGGACGAGGGCGATCTGTTCTGAAGTCATGGTGTTCTCCTGCCTGTTGGGTTTGTCTTGGTGCGCGCCATTGCGAACCAGGTTCATGGTCAAACTGTCGGGCAATGCTTCTCCCCGCGTACGGGGAGAAGCGAGATTCATACCAAGCGGTCACACCCTTGCTTCGGCGAGGCTTGGCGCGCCTTCACGCTGCGGGCTGCGACGCAGGTAGAACCACCAGGTCAGGCCGAGGCAGGACGCGTAGAAGGCGAGATAGATCGCGAGCGCGAGCTGCGGCCCGCCGGTCATGGCGATCGACTTGCCGAAACCGCTCGGGATCAGATAGCCGCCGACAGCGCCGACCGCGCCGATGAAGCCAACCGCCGCACCGCTCTCGATGCTCGCCGTCTTCAGGGCGACCGCGCGCGCCGCATCGCCCTTGCCGCGCACCTTGAACAGGTTCTGCTCGCGGAAGATCGAGGGGATCATGCGGTAGGTCGAGCCGTTGCCGATGCCCGTCGTCACGAACAGGATCAGGAACATCGACAGGAAGCCGATGAAATCCTTGTGCCCGACGAAATAGAGCACGCCGACGGTGGCGCCCGCCATCACGATGAAGTTCCAGAAGGTGATGACCGAGCCGCCGATCCTGTCGGCCAGCCAGCCGCCGAACGGACGCGACAGCGAACCGACGAGAGGCCCGAGGAACGCGATCGCGATCGTCACCGACGGAAACTGCGTCTTGATCAGCAGCGGAAACGCCGCGGAGTAGCCGATGAAGGAGCCGAACGTGCCAATGTAAAGGTACGCCATGATCCAGGTGTGCTTGCGCTTGACCACCGCGAGCTGATTCCTGATCGACGACTTGGCCGTGGTCAGGTTGTTCATGAAGAACACCGCGCCGAACACCGCGATCGCGATCGGCAGCACCCACATCAGGCCGGCGTTCTGAAGGAACACGCCGTCGACGGGGGTTGCCTGGAACAGGTTGATGACGGCGAGCGTCATCAGGATCGGGGTCAGGAGCTGCACGCTGGAGACACCGATATTGCCACCGGCTGCGTTGAGGCCCAGCGCCCATCCCTTCATCTTGTCCGGGAAGAAGAAGGAGATGTTGGTCATGCTGGAGGCGAAATTGCCGCCGCCGAGACCGGCGGTCGAGGCGATCAGCAGCATCAGCCAGAACGGCGTGTCGGGCTGGCTGACGAAATAGGCGAGCGACAACGTCGGAATGAACAGGATGGCCGCGCTGAAAATGGTCCAGTTGCGACCGCCGAACGTCGTCACCGCGAATGTGTAGGGAAAACGCATCAGCGCGCCGATCAGGCCCGGCACGGCAACGAGCTGGAACAGCTGGTCGGTGGTGTAATGGAAGCCTGCCTGCGGCAGCTTGGTGGTGACGATGCTCCAGATCAGCCAGACCGAGAAGCCGATATGCTCGGCCACGATCGACCAGATCAGGTTGCGTCGCGCGATAGTCTTGCCAGTCGCGTTCCAGAACGCCTCGTCTTCGGGGCGCCAGTCTGAAATCCAGGTCGGATTCTTCGTCATTGAGTATCCCTTCTAGGCTCACCGCTGCGTCGTTGCAGGCTCAGCCTCCAGGCGCGGAGGCGCGCTCCGAGGCTTCACCCCGGTGGCGAGTTCACGATGCTGATTGATGATGTTGAGGGACGTCGTCGTTGGCGTCGCGCAAATGCTTTTCAATTTCCGTGCCAACTGCGCGCGCTCGGGAAATACAGGGAATTCAGGGGCTTGTTCGAATTGCCCGAAATTCTTGCAGGGCTATTTCGCACGCAAATTTTGCGATTCGCTCAATCCCTGTGCGCCGCACAAGGATTGAGCGAGGTGTCGATTATTTAGGCGCGCACATCTTCCGCGTTAAACCTTCGTTTACGCGGCTTCTACGAAGCGATGACGCTCGTAGAGGAATTCGAGCACGCGCTGCCGGCACTTCAGATAGGTGGTGTTGGTGGCGAGCTCGAGCCGCTTGCGGGGACGCGCCAGCGGCACCTCCAGCACCTCGCCGATGCGCGCGCTTGGCCCGTTCGTCATCATCACGATACGGTCGGACAGGAGCACGGCCTCGTCGACATCGTGGGTGATCATCAGAATGGTGTTGCCGAGCTTCTGGTGCAGCGCCATCACCGAGTCCTGCAGATGCGCGCGGGTCAGCGCGTCGAGTGCGCCGAACGGCTCGTCGAGTAGCAGCACCTTCGGCTCCATCGCCAGCGCCCGCGCGATGCCGACGCGCTGCTTCATGCCGCCGGAGATTTCGGAAGGACGCTTGTCCTTGGCGTGCGCCATCTGCACCAGATTGAGATTGTGCATCACCCAGGCGTCGCGCTCGGCCCGCGTCTTGGTCTTGGCGAACACCTTGTCGACACCGAGCCTGACGTTCTCGTAGACCGTGAGCCAGGGCAGCAGGCTGTGGTTCTGGAACACCACGGCGCGATCGGGCCCCGGCGAGTTGACCTCGCGGTTCTCCAGCAGCACGCCGCCGGTCGAGGCGTTGGTCAGCCCTGCGATGATGTTGAGCAGGGTCGACTTGCCGCAGCCGGAATGGCCGATGATCGAGACATATTGCCCCTTCTCGATCGTCAGACTGATGTCCTTCAGGACCTCCGTGGTGGCGGCGCCGCGGGTAAAAATCTTGTCGATGTGGTCGAGCTTCAGATAGGCGGTCATGTGTCCCTCCCCTCAGTTCATCGCGGTGCCGCGGGTGACGATCTTGCCGAGGCCCGCAATCAGGCGATCGAGCACGAAGCCGACGATGCCGACATAGATCAGAGCCAGGATGATCTCGCTGATGTGCGAGGAGTTCCAGGCGTCCCAGATGAAGAAGCCGATGCCGACGCCGCCGATCAGCATTTCGGCGGCGACGATGGCGAGCCACGACAGACCGATGCCGATGCGCAGGCCGGTGAAGATGTAGGGCGCGGCCGCCGGGATCATGACCTTGCCGAAGAACTCCAGCGGATTGAGCTGCACGACAGCCGCGACGTTGCGGTAGTCCTGCGGGATGTTGCGGATGCCGACCGCCGTGTTGATGATGATCGGCCAGATCGACGTGATGAAGATGACGAAGATCGCCGAGGGCTGGCCGTCACGGAACGCTGCGAGCGAGAGCGGCAGCCAGGCGAGCGGCGGGATGGTGCGCAGGACCTGGAACAGCGGATCGAGCCCGCGCATCGCCCAGACCGACTGGCCAACCAGCACGCCGAGCGCGATGCCGGCGATCGCGGAGAGCGAATAGCCGAAGGCGACGCGCTGAAGGCTGGCGGAGAGATGCCAGAACAGGCCCTTGTCGATGCCGCCATGGTCGAAGAACGGATCGAGGATCAGCTCCTTGGTGTCCTTGAATACCCGCGACGGCGGCGGCAGTGCCGAGCCGGCGCGGCGGCAGACCAGCTCCCAGACCAGCGTCAGCAGCGCGATCACGACGATCGGCGGGATGACGCGCACAGCGGTCTCGCGCACCATGCGCGCGTAAGCCTCGCTCCGCGGCGGCCGCTTCGGCGTCATCGCGACGACGGGCGCGGCGCTCCCCGCGGGCGTCGCGGTCTCAACCTCAATCTTCGTGGCAGGCATGTTCATCGCTATCTCTCTCCGGCTCCGGGACGATGCGGCCGCCTCGCGGCGGCCGCAGGGCTCCATCAGACTTCGACGCGCTTGATCGCGAGCGACTTCAGATAGGCCGCCGGATTTTCGGGATCGAACACCTTGCCATCGAAGAAGGTCTCCTTGCCGCGCGAGGTGGAGGCCGGGATCTCCGAGGCGGCGACGCCGAGCGTCTTGGCGGCGTCGCGCCACATGTCCTCGCGGTTGACCTTGGCGATCAGCGCCTTGGTGTCGAAGTTCGCCTCGTATTTGCCCCAGCGGATGTCCTCGGTGAGGAACCAGAGGTCGTGGCTCTGGAACGGATAGGAGGCGAAGTCGCGCCAGTACTTCATGATGTGCGGCGAGTTCTCGACCACCTTGCCGGGGATGCCGTAGTCGAACTTGCCGGAGGTGCGATCGAGCACGTCCTCGACCGGGCAGTTCATCCACTGCCGCTTGCCCATGATGGCGGCGAGCTCGGCCTTGTTCTCGGCCTTGTCGGCCCACTGCTGGGCCTCCATCACGGCCATCAACAGCGCCTTGGCGGCTTTCGGATATTTGTCGACGAAGGCTGCGCGCATGCCGAAGGATTTTTCCGGATGCTTGTTCCAGAGTTCGCCCGTGTTGATCGCCGTGTAGCCGATACCCTGGTGGATCAGCTGCAGGTTCCAGGGCTCGCCGACGCAGAAGGCATCCATGGTGCCGACCTTCATGTTGGCCACCATCTGCGGCGGCGGCACGACGATGGTCTCGATGTCCTTGTCGGGATCGATGCCGCCGGCGGCGAGCCAGTAGCGGATCCAGAGGTCGTGGGTGCCGCCGGGGAAGGTCATCGCGGCCTTCACCGACTTGCCGGAGGCCTTCTTCTTCTCCAGCGCCGCCTTGAACGGCGACGCGTCGACGCCGAGCTTGAGGTCGGCATATTCGTTGGCAACCGAGATGCACTGGCTGTCGAGATTGAGCCGCGCCAGGATGTACATCGGCGTCGGCTGGTTGTTCTGCGTCACCTTGCCGGCCGAGATCAGATACGGCATCGGGGTGAGGATGTGGGCGCCGTCGATGCCGTTGCCTTCGGAGCCGAGCACGAGGTTGTCGCGCGTCGTGCCCCAGGAGGCCTGCTTCTGCACGTCAGTGTCAGGCATGCCGTATTTGGCGAACAGGCCCTTGTCCTTGGCGACGAAGAGCGGACCGGCATCGCTCAGCGCGATGAAGCCGAGCTTGGCGCCCTTGACCTCGGGGCCGGCGTCCTGCGCGAATGCGCCGGCGGGGAAATTGAGCTTGGCGGCGGCAAGAAGGGCAGCGGTGCTGCCGGTGGCCTTCAACAATTGACGGCGGCTGAGGCCAGTCTCGGAGGGCCAGCGGATGCGCTTGGTCATCGGTGATGTCGTCCTTTTGCGTCGTTGCGAATGATTGCGTCAGTGCGCACGAGCAGCCCGTCCGTCCGTGACGCCCGAAAAAGGCGCATGCGAACGCGCGAGGGGGGGACCCCCGTCTGGTGGCGTCAGCAAAATCGGATGAGAAGTCTCGCGGGACGGCTTCAATGGCGTCGGCTTGGAACTATTCAAGCTTCATGCCAAGCTCCGCATCTCATAAACTTCCGAGAATTCAATACGTTATTTACGCCGCGCCAGTCTGTCGCAGGGTTGCTGCGCACGCGAAATTTGCGGACTGCTCATTTCTTGTGCGCCGCACAATTCTTATGCACTCGCCTAAGCAAAAGGCCGCAGAACCGGCAAAAGCCGGATCAAGGCACGCACCATCCATTTGAAATCGCCTACGTTTTCTATCACGCCCAAGCGGCACGCGACTTGCATTTCCATTGCCGTCAACGAAGACTGCGGCTTGCCGCATTGTTGCAGCCTCTGGCGGCTGCAAACCGGAAGCTCAACTGCTTCGCGGCCCTTATCGGCTCAGTCGTCGTGACGCGATTCCCAAGGCTTCCAGACCTCCATAGCCCTCGTGCGCGGCAGAGCTGTCCGCACGGCTCAAGACGTTCAGCCGCGCTCTCTCTGGGGGCGTGTCGATCTCACTTACGAAGCAAAAGGAACCATTGATGTCGTATCTCGCGCCTTCGGAATTCGTCACCAAGATGGTGGATGCGGGCGAGTCCAAGATCTTCATGTCCACCCGGGATACCATCATTCGGGCCTATATGGCCGGCGCCATCCTCGCGCTGGCGGCCTGGTTCGCCGTCACGATCAACGTGAACACCGGCCAGCCGCTGGTCGGCGCGCTGCTGTTTCCGGTCGGCTTCGTCATGCTGTACCTGCTCGGCTTCGACCTCTTGACCGGCGTGTTCGTGCTCTCGCCGCTCGCCCTCATCGACAAGCGCCCGGGCGTCACCTTTGGCGGCGTGCTGCGCAACTGGGGCCTCGTCTTCGCCGGCAATTTTGCCGGCGCCTTCACGGTGGCCTTCATGATGGCCTTCGTCACGACCTTCGGCTTCACGCAGGACCCCGACAAGGTCGGCGCGGCCATCGGCAATATCGGTGAGGGCCGAACGCTCGGCTATGCCGCGCACGGCGCCGCCGGCATGGCGACGCTGTTCATGCGCGGCATGCTCTGCAACTGGATGGTCTCGACCGGCGTCGTCGGCGCCATGATCTCGACCTCGGTCTCCGGCAAGGTCATCGCGATGTGGATGCCGATCCTGGTGTTCTTCTACATGGTGTTCGAGCACTCCGTGGTGAACATGTTCCTGTTCCCGTCGGGCCTGATGCTGCACGCGAAGTTCTCGATCATGGACTACCTGATCTGGAACGAGATCCCGACCGTGCTCGGCAACCTCGTCGGCGGCCTCGCCTTCACCGGCATGACGCTCTACGCCACGCACGTCATGACCCTGCCGAAGCGCCAGGCCGGCAAGACCACGCAGCCCCGCGTCGCGGCCTGATCAAACAACGTCTCGACAGGGGAGCCTCGCCCGAGCAGGGTGAGGCTCCCCTCTCCTGGTGATGATGATGTCCCGCGGACTTCAGATTTCGATCGGCCAGCACTCCGACAGGGGTCGCAAGCCCGTCAACCAGGATTTTCACGGCGTCCTGATTCCGGAGGAGCCGCTGCTCAGCCTGAAGGGCATCGCGGCGGTTCTGGCCGACGGCATCTCCAGCAGCACGGTGAGCCAGATCGCCAGCGAGTCGGCGGTCAAGAGCTTCCTGATGGACTATTACTGCACGTCGGAATCCTGGACGGTGAAGACCTCCGCCCGCCGCGTGCTCGACGCGACCAATTCCTGGCTGCACGCGCAGACGCGCAAGAGCCAATATGCCTATGACCGCGACAAGGGCTATGTCTGCACCCTCAGCGCCATGGTCATCAAGGCGACCACCGCGCACATCTTCCATGTCGGCGACTGCCGCATCTACCGCGTCGCCGGCAAGGCGCTCGAACAGCTGACCGACGATCACCGCATCATCGTGTCGTCGGAGCAGACGTATCTCGGCCGCGCGCTCGGCATCAACCCGCAGCTCGAGATCGACTACCAGACGGTCGAGATCGAGGCCGGCGACACCTTTATCCTCGCAACCGACGGCGCCTACGAGTTCGTCGACCATCGTTTCATCACGACCGCGCTCGGCGAGCATGCAACCGAGCTCGACGGCGCCGCGAAGGCGATCGTGGACGAAGCGTACCGGCGCGGCAGCGACGACAACATCACCGTCCAGATCCTCCGCATCGACGCAGTGCCGCAGCGCGACTCGGCCGGTATCTTCAATCGGACCTTCGAACTGCCGCTTCCTGCGCTGCCCGAGCCGCGGGCGATGTTCGACGGCTACAGGATCGTCCGCGAGATTCACGGCAGCAGCCGCAGCCACATCTACCTTGCCGTCGATGTGGAGACCGAGGAGGCGGTCGCGCTCAAGCTGCCGTCGATCGACTTGCGCGACAATGCCGCCTATCTCAAGCGCTTCCTGATGGAGGAGTGGATCGCACGCCGCATCGACAGCCCGCACGTGCTCAAGCCGCTGTCACAATCGCGGCGGCGCAGCTACCTCTACGTCGCGACCGAGTTCATCGAGGGGCAGACCCTGAGGCAGTGGATGCTCGACAATCCGCGGCCCGATCTGGAGACGGTCCGCAGGATCGTCGAGCAGATCGCCACGGGGCTTCGCGCCTTCCACCGCATGGAGATGCTGCACCAGGACCTCAGGCCCGACAATGTCCTGATCGACAAGACCGGCACCGCGAAGATCATCGACTTCGGATCGGTAAGGGTCGCCGGCGTCGCAGAGGCGGCGCCGAAATCGGCAGACGAGGAAATTCTCGGCACGGTCCAATATACGGCCCCGGAGTATTTCCTCGGCGAGGGTGGCTCGCCGCGGTCCGACATGTTTTCGCTGGCCGCCATTTGCTACCATATGCTCACCGGACATCTTCCCTATGGCGCCCAGCTCGCCAAAATCCGCGGTAGATCGGACGCGTGGAAATTGAGATATCGCCCGGCCATCGATGCCGAGCGGGGCATCCCGGGATGGATCGACGGCGCGCTCAGGAAAGCGCTGCATCCCGATCCCTACAAGCGCCACGAGGACCTCTCCGAATTCGTCTTCGAACTCAGGAATCCCAATCCGGCCTATCTCGCCACGCGGACCACGCCTCTTCTGGAGCGCAACCCGCTGATGTTCTGGAAGCTGACCACGGCGGCGCTCGCCTGCGCAGTCGTGGTTCTGCTCGCGCTGCTGCACGCGCGTTAGGGCGGTGCGGTCATAGAAGCCCGGACGTCAGCTTCTCGCGGCCATGCGGACATAGGTGGCCGGTTCAGAACATTACCGCTTGTGACCCAAAGCTGACGTGGACGCCTCGCCCTCAGCCCCGTTTTGGAATGAGCCTCAGGAGAACCCAGCCCAAGAAGCAAGTCCCTGCAAGTGAACTGGTTAGCACGAAACTGAATAAACCTGGATTAGTCCGATAGCTCACCCACTCCCAATGTGAGGTGAACTGATCTCCGAAAAATACTCGCTCCGCAAAAACGGCGGACAAGACCTCAGCAAGAAAAAGCAGCCATACCGCAGCAAGCAGAACCCATACTGCAACCGACTCGGCCTTTCGCATCGCCGAGTTAGTCCTGCGTGGAATTTTGACTTTCTGACGTGTCATGATGCATCTCAGCCGACAGCGCCTTCGCGGCGCCTAGAGAATGAATGAAGACGACATGGACAGGCGGCACCAGAGGGCAGGCTGGTGCGGAGTGTATCTGATGCCGATTGCCTTGGCTATCGTCTTTGCACGTTATGTCAATCTGCTTTCGGCTGAGTGGATTTTCCGCTCACAAAAGGACCTGGTGAGACTAGCGATTGGTCTCGGCACACACGTCTGGAGTGGTCGTCTCATTCAGCGGGCTGACCCTGTTGCCGATAGCGATCGCGCAATCCAAGTGCCCAAGACATGAAGTGAGGCTTAGCCCAGCTCGGGGCGCTCGAAGTCCCCTTATGGCCCTCTTCTGGCGTGGCGGATCAAGTCAGCGATGTCGGCTCAGCGAGACAAGGCGGACATTGCGTTGGCAGGTGCGGGGACCCGGAAATAGCATGGGACTCGCAATTCGCGAGCCCCGCTGTGCACTCCGCAATTTCAGGCCTTGTGATGGACAGTCTGCAGGCCGTAGACCGGCGTCGGGATGCTCTCGTAGCGCGCCTTCAGCTGCAGGGAAAGGAATTGCGAGTAATGTCGCGACTGATGCAGATTGCCGCCGTGGAACCATAGGCCTTCCTGCTGTGTCGGCTTCCACATATTGCGCTGCTCACCTTCCCATGGGCCGGGGTCCTTTGTCGTATTCGAGCCGAGGCCCCAGACCTTGCCGACTTTGCTGGCCATCTCCGTACTCACGAGATCGGCGACAAAGCCGTTCATCGAGCTGTAGCCGGTGGCATAGACGATCACGTCCGCCGGCAATTCCTTGCCGTTGTCGAGCCTGACGCTGTTGGGCGTGATTTCCTCGACCTGTCCAGCGAACAGTTTGATTTTGCCGTCAATGATAAGCTGTGAGGCGCCGACATCGATGTAATAGCCCGAGCCGCGACGCAGATATTTCATGAATAGCCCGGAATCGTCGTCACCGAAGTCGAGCTTGAATCCGGCCTTCTCCAGCCCGGCATAGAAAGCGGCGTCATCCTGACGGATCTTGTCGTAGACCGGCTTCTGAAACTGATTCAATATCCGGTATGGCAGTGAAGCGAAGATCAGATCGGCCTTTGCCGTCGTCGTTCCGCCGCGGACGGCGCGTTCGGAATAAAGATCAGCGATACTCTCCATCAGCGAATCCGAGCGCACGATGTGGGTCGTCGAACGCTGCACCATCGTTACGTCGATGCCGGCCTCGTACAGCGCAGCGCAGATGTCATGGGCCGAATTGTTCGAGCCGATCACCACCACCTTCTTGCCTTTGTAGCCGCCGGAGCCGGGATGGCGTGAGGAATGGTGTTGCTCGCCCTTGAACGTTTCCGCGCCTTTGATTTTCGGCATGTTCGGCTTGGCCGACATGCCGGTCGCGAACACAAGCTGCCTGGGCCGCAGAGTAATCTCCTTACCATCGCGTTCGACGATGACGGTCCATTCCTTCTTGGTGTCGTCCCAACTGGCGCGTTTGGCCGTGGTGTTCGTCCAGTAGTTCAGCTCCATGACCTTGGTGTACATTTCCAGCCAATCGCCGATCTTGTCCTTGGGCGAGAACACAGGCCAGTTCTTGGGGAAATCGATGTAGGGCAAGTGGTCGTACCAGACGGGGTCGTGCAGGCAGAGCGACTTGTAGCGGTTGCGCCAGGAATCGCCGGCGCGTGCGTTCTTTTCGACGATGATCGTTGGCACACCGAGCTGGCGCAGCCGCGCCCCGAGCGCAATGCCGCCCTGTCCGCCGCCGATGACAAGCACGTAGGGCTGGGACTTGAAGCCGAGTTGCTCGACTTCCTCGTCACGCAGTTCCTTCCAGGTCTTGGCGCCGGGATTGACGCCGTGCCTGGCGCCGAGCGGTCGGCTGAAGCCAGCCTTTTCCTCGTGGGCCTTGAGTTCGGCCATGGTCGTCAAGAGCGTCCAGATCTGACCATTCTGCAGGCGGATGAGTCCATATCCGCGCGCGACCTCGGTCTCGAACGTGATCCAAGATTCGGTCACGCCGCCGGCCTCGGTTGGCGTTTCACCCTCGGCGGTTTTCCAGTTGCGCGGCTTCACATGCGCGAGACAATGCGCGAGCATGTCGCGGACCTGATCGCGGCCTTCCATGGTCTTGATGTTCCAGGTGAAGGCAACGAGGTCGCGCCAGTAGCATTCCGGAGCGAACATTCCTACCGCGGCGTCGAGATCGCCCGCCGCAAGTGCGGCTTCAAACTTGTCGAGGAAAACCTGGACGCGCGCACTGAGCGTGGTGTCGAGCATCACTTCCTCCCGGATGTCGATTGCAATTTTTCTGCGCAGGTCGCGTAACCTTATCCCAACTAGCGCGGGAATCCAGACTCGCGCGGCAGGGTTCCCGGTCGGCTTCAGCGCCTCTCAGCGACCGCCTGCAACAACGCCGCTTGCCCACCGACGAGGGGAAGAGTTTTGCTGCGGTGCATGCGTCCGGAATTGGGCCCAACTCAGACATCGGTGACGTCCGTTGTTGCGCCGCCATCGGAAGCACAGCGGACGTCGTACGCGCCCAGACTGCCTGCCGCACAGTTTGAATTTACGCCCCGGGTGGAGCCGTCAGGCCGGCTCCGCCGCCTTCACCCCGAGCGGTTTCGGCGCCATGCCGCCGCCGGGCTTGAGGTGGAATTCATAGGTCATCAGGTACCACGGCCCACTTGCCTTGGAGCCGTCGGGCATCTCAAGGTCGTTGCGCGGCTCGACCTTGGCGACGAGGTCGTCCTTGACGCCGAACACCACGTCGGAATCGAGGTATTTGTCGCCGTCCATGAAGACATGCGTGATCAGCGGCTCATAGCCCTTGGCATTGACGAGGAAGTGCACATGCGCCGGACGCATCGGATGGCGATTGGTCTGCACGATCATCTCGCCGACGGGACCATCGGTCGGAATCGGGTAGCTGCACGGCAGGATGGTGCGGAAGAAGAAGCGGCCGTCGCTGTCCGTGATGAAGCGCGCCCGCGCCGAGGCACCGACCTCGTCGTAGTTCGGCTTCTGTGAATCGTAGAAGCCGTCGTCGTCGGCATGCCAGACGTCGACCGGAACGCCCGCAAGCGGCTTGCCCTTCAGGTCGGTGACGCGGCTCTGCACGAACATCCGCTCGCCGGTCTGATTGTTCGGCGAGATGTCGGTGCCATGCGCGGTCACCTTGTGCTCGCCGACATAGAACGGGCCGAGCACCGTGGTCTGGGTGGCGCCCTCGCGATCCCTGTGGTTGACGGCGTCGACCAGCATGGAGACGCCGAGCACGTCGGAGAGCAGGATGAACTCCTGGCGGGTGTCGGTGCATTTATGACCGGTGCGGGTCAGGAAATCGATGGCGTATTCCCATTCCTCGAAGGTGAGACCGGTCTTGCTCACGTAATCGTGCAGCGACTTCACCAGTTCCTGGAGCAGGAATTTTGCCCGCGGGCTCGGCGTATTGTCGAAGCTTCTGACGACGGCTTCGGTGAGCTCGGTCTCGTTGAACTGGGTCATGGTGCGTTTGCCCTGAGTTTTCTCGTTGGCCCGGATGGGCTCCTTGGAGGCGTTCCAGAGTGGAGCCTACACCAGTCGGCGGGGCCGCGTTAAGCGCAACCGGCTTGGAATGGGGCCGGCATTTCGCTATCAACTTTCCGACAAAACGCCCCGGAGGAACTGATGCTCGCCCCCACCCCCGCCTCGCCCGAATCCGTCGGCATGTCCAAGGCTGCGCTCGACCGCGTCGATGCGCATCTGAAAAGCCGCTACATCGATGCCGGCCGTTTCCCGGGCACGCATCTCTTGGTCTATCGCCGCGGCAAGGTCGCCCACAGCTCGGTCCAGGGCCTTGCCGATGTCGAGCGCAAGGTGCCGGTCAAGGACGACACCATCTACCGCATCTATTCCATGACCAAGCCGCTCACCAGCGTCGCCTTCATGATGCTGGTCGAGGAAGGCCTCGTCGCGATCGACGAGCCTGTCGCCAAGTACATTCCGGAATGGAAGGAACTCGGCGTGTTCGTCGCCGGCACCGCGCCGGGCTTCCTGACCCGGCCGCCGTCCCGGCCGATGCTGATCGTCGATCTGCTGCGCCACACCTCCGGGCTGACTTACGGCTTCCAGCAGCGTTCCAATGTCGATGCCGCCTATCGCACCGAGAAGATCGGCGAGGTCGAGAAGTCAGGGACGCTCCAGACCATGATCGAGGCGCTCGCGAAGATCCCGCTGGAGTTCTCGCCGGGCGAGGCCTGGAACTACTCGGTCGCGACCGACGTGCTGGGCTACCTCGTCGGCAAGATTTCCGGCATGCCGTTCGAGCAGTTCCTGAAAGCACGCATTCTCGATCCGCTCGGCATGACCGACACCGATTTCCACGTGCCGGCCTCGAAGGCCCATCGCTTCGCCGCCTGCTATTCGGCGGACCCGGGCGGCGGCATGACGTTCCACGCCGGCCAGCGCCGCGAGGGCCTGACGCTCCAGGACGATCCGGCGACGAGCTCGTTCCTGTCACCGCCCTCCTTCATCTCCGGTGGCGGCGGCCTGTGCTCGACGGTTGCGGACTATCTCACCTTCTGCCGGGCGCTGCTCAACGGCGGCGAGCTCGGCGGCGTCAGGCTGATCGGACCGAAGACGCTGGCGCTGATGACGACCAACCACATTCCGGGCGGCCGCTTCCTCCCCGAGGTATCACGCTCGCTGTTCTCGGAAGCCACCTATAACGGCATCGGATTCGGCCTCGGCTTTGCCGTGACGATGCGCCCGGCCGAGACGCTGATCGCCGGCAGCCCCGGCGAATACAATTGGGGCGGCGCGGCCACCACCTCGTTCTGGATCGATCCGGCCGAGGAGCTGATCGCCATCTTCATGACGCAGGTGCTGCCCTCGAGCGCCTACCCGCTCCGGCGCGAGCTGCGCAGCATGGTGTATGCCGCGATCACCGAGAGCAATCTGTAAGACAAACGAAATGATCCCGCGGCTCCGGGGCCGCGGGATCGTTCACTTCAGCATCTCCGGCACGATCAGGCGCGGCAGGAACAGCGACACCTCCGGCCACACGATGAGGGCCGCCAGCACGACCAGCATCGGCACCAGCATGATCGCGGTGTCCTTTAGCGCATAGCGCAGCCGCACTCCCGCAACCGCGCAGGCGATCATCAGGCACAATCCGTAAGGCGGCGTCACCAGCCCGAACGCCAGCGACACGATCGAGACGATCGCGAACTGGACGGGGTGCAGATCGACGGACTTGGCCAACGGCTCCAGCACGGTGCCCACGATCACGATCGCCGGAATGGCGTCGAGAAAGCAGCCCACGACCAGGAAGCAGAATGCAATGAAGAAGCCGGCTGCAATCGGTCCCATGCCCCAGGTCGAGACGTTGGCCAAAAGCTCCTGCGGAATCTTGTAGTAGGCCAGCAACCAGCCGAACGCGCTCGCGGTGCCGACGCAGAACAACGCAACGCCGGCAAGGCGTCCCGTATCAAGCAGGGCCCCATACAGTTCGCGCCAACCGGTCTCGCGATAGAAGAACGCCGACAACGCCACGGAATAGAGCACCGCAACGCAGGCGGATTCGGTCGCGGTGAACCATCCGAGCAGGATGCCGCCGACGATGATGAACGGCGTCGTCAGCGCCGGTATCGACCGCCAGATCGCGCAGCACATGTCCCGCCAGCTATCCTTCGGATAGGTCGGATAGCCTCGCCGCACGGCGTAGACATGCACGGTCGCCATCTGGGCTCCGGCAATCAGGAGGCCTGGGACGATGCCGGCCAGATACATCGCGGCGATCGAGGTCGAGATCAGCCCGCCCCACACGATCATCAGGATCGACGGCGGGATGATGACTGCCAGCACCGCCGATACAGCCGTGATCGCGATGGAGAACGAGAGGTCGTAACCCTCCTTGGTCTGGGCATCGATGAAGATCTTCGACTGGCTCGCCGCATCGGCAGTCGAGGAGCCGGAGATGCCGGCGAAGAACACCGAGAGCACGACGTTGATCTGCGCCAGCGATCCCGGCCAGTGTCCGACCATCGATCGCGACAGCGCGACCAGCCGGTCGGTGATGCCGCCGATACTCATCAGATTAGCGGTCAACAGAAAGAACGGCACCGCCAGCAGGATGAACGAATTGTAGGCGTTGAAGGTTTCCTGCGCGAGCGTCATCAGCGACAGATGCGGCTCGATCAGCAGGATCGGCACGCAGGCAAGGCCAAGCGCGAAGGCGACCGGCACGCGAATGACGAGCAGGCCGATGAAAACCCCGAACAGAACCGCCGCGGCCTGTCCGGCAGAAAGAACATTCCCCGTCATTGCTTCGCCCCAACCAGAATCCGCATTTCATCAAGTATCTGCTCACCCGCAAACACGATCCACGTCACGCCGGCCACCGGCCAGGCGACGTGGATCAGCCAGAGCGGCAGATCAGCCAACTCCGACGTCCTGTTCCAGGCGAACCGTGTGAATTCGAGACCGGCCCACACAAACACAAATGCAAGCGCCAGCACGCCGAGACGGGCGAGGATTCGCACCAGAGCCTCCGACCGCCGCGACAGATCGGGCCAGACGTCGACTTCGAAATGCTGGGACTCCCGGATTCCGACCATGGCGCCGATCATGATCGTCCAGACGAACAGGAAGCGCGCCATCTCCTCCGTCCAGATGTAGGAGGGAATGAGCGGGGTGTAGCGCGATATGATCTGCAGCGTCACCGGGATCACGAGAATGCCGACACAGGCTGCGAGCAGGATTTCGAGCAATTTCGCGTAGGCCGCCGTCGCTCGGCGCCATAGCGACGGGATCGCCGCAACAGGTATTTCGGTCATTGTATCTCCGCGGTGGCAATCATCACCAAAGGGGCAAGCCGCAAGGCTTGCCCCGATATTCCGTCGGTCGACATGGAGCGGTCAGGCGACGTTGATCTTCTCGAAGATTCCCTCGGCGCCGATTTCCTTGGCGTAGGTCGCCATCACGGGGTCGGCGCGTTTCTTCATGGCGTCCCGCTCCTCGAAGGGAACGCGCTTGAGCTTGCCGGCCTTCTCGAGCGTGTCGAGCTTGACCACCTCTTCGCTCGACTCGAGCTGACGGCCGTAGTCGCCGGCCTCCTTGCCGGCCTTCATGATCGCGTCCTGCAGATCCTTCGGCAACGTCTTCAGCGTCTTCACCGAGAAGCAGATCGGCCGGATCGACACGGCGTGCTGGGTCAGGTTGAGATGCGGCGCCACCTCGTAGAACTTCATCGCCTCGACGCCGGCGGCCTCGTTTTCGCCGGCCGAGATCACGCCGTTCTGGATCGCGTTGTAGATTTCGTTATAGGCGATCACCGTCGGGCTCATGCCGACGGCCGCAAAGGTCTTCGACCAGATCGGCGCGCCCTGCACGCGAACCTTGAGGCCCTTGAGATCGGCGAGATTCCTGAGCGGCTTGTTGGCGAAGATGTTGCGGATGCCGCCGCCGGAATAACCGATCAGGACGACCTCGGCTTTCGCCGCGACCTCGTCGGCGATCGGCGCCAGGATATTGGCTTCGACGACCTTGTTCATGTGCTCAATGCCCTTGAACACGAAGGGCGCGTCGATGAACGGAGCCGCCTTGGCGAAGGTCGACATGTGAGCCGGCGAGACGATGCCGTAATCGACCGCTTTGCCCTGCGACATGTACTCGAAATACTGCTTCTCGAGGCCGAGCGAGGAGTTCCTGTGCAGGGTGAAGTTGACGGGCTTGCCGTAGTACTTCTTGACCAGCTCTTCGAACCGGATCAGTGCCCGGTTGAAGGCGTGGTCGTCGTTGAACTGGACTGCGCCGTTCAGCGTGATCGGCGCTTGCGCCTTGAGGATCGACGGCATGCCAATCGTAGCCGCCGCAGTGGTCGCACCGATACCAGCGAGAAATGATCTTCGCTTCATCGTCTCCCTCCCTTGTTGCTCCGCCCCTGTAACCGGAGCGTGAGCGCGGCCGGCATACGGCCAGCGTTCGGGGAGGGTATGAAAAACGACGGCGGGACGGAAGCCAATTCGGATGAGCTGGAGGTACTCTTCGTCGCAGGGCCACTCCTGCGCGACCTGTTGCACTGCAACTCGCGCACGCGGCAGGTCGCATGGACGGCCCCCAATCCCCCAGGAGACGGAAGACTTGCGGACCCCGTGCGCTGCACGCAGAGATCCGCACGCCTTCCGCCGCAGACCTAGTGCATGTGACCAATCAAATAAATGCCGCCACCGATCACCAACACAGCCGGCACGGCCCACAAAATAAGGACTGGCATTTGTCGTCCTCCTCAGTTTGACGTGCAGACCTTGACGGTCTTCATCCCGCTCTCGGCTTCGGTGCGCGACTTGTAGACCATGCCCGACGGGCTGACGACGGTCACGGACGTGTCCATCGGCTTCTTGTCGACGATTGTGCACTTCTTCGTCTTGACGTCCTGGACGACATAGAACTCGTCGGCCGCGAACGCCGGCAGGGACAATGCAGCAAGCATCAATGCTGCAGATGCGATCTTCAGCTTCATTTTATCCTCCTCCAATCGCCGGACGTTTCCAGCCCGGCAGGCTCACCAACGGGAAGAAACGGCAATTCGTTCCTAAGCAGGAGGAACGCCGTCCACAGTGAGGTGTTGACGCCGCACTTATTCCAGCGAGGAGGACAAGATGAAGAAGCTGTTTCTGCTTTCCGCCGCGGCGGTGATGATCTCGACCGGCGCGTTCGCGCAGTCCACCGTGGTGACGACCACCGGAACCGGGCACGCGGCCGTCGTTCAGATCGAGCCGGAGTACCGAACCAGGATCAAATCCTACGTCACCGAACATCGCGTTCGTCCCGTGACGACGAAGGAGAAGATCATCGTCGGCGCGACGGTGCCGAGCGACGTCGAGCTCGAGGCAGTTCCTGCCGACTGGGGACCCTCGCTCACCAAGTACCGCTACGTCTATTCCGGCGAGCGCGTGATGTTGGTGGATCCGGGCTCCCGAACGGTCGTTCAGGAAATCGACTGATAGGAGGTGACGGAGGGGGGCCGCCTCAAGGACGGCCACCCTCCCGGAGTTGACGATGAAATCGCATCGAGAGGCCCGGATCGCCGGTGTCAGCCTGGCGGCCATCTACGCCATATGCCTGTTGCTGGCCGCAATCGGCATGACCTGAAGCGCAGACACCCCGCGACCGCGTTGCAACGATTCCCTTCTCTGCTCTGCTCTGCTCGCTGAATGCAAAAATCATGGCGCAGCGCAAGTCCTGACCGTATGGTCTGACAAAATCATAAGCCGGCGCCGTCGCGCTGGAATCGGGACGACCGCGTTTGTCAAAGTTCACCCTGCCGGTCCGGCTCGCTCTCCTGGTCACGGGAACGATGTTGCCGCTGATCGTCTTCGCCGTTGGCATCGCCGTCTACAACTACCAGCAGGACCGCAGCGACGCGACCCGCCGCGTGCTGGAGAACGTGCGCAGCATGCGCCTGGTGCTGGATTCCGAGGTGCAGCGGATGACCGGCGGCTTGCAGGTGCTCGCGCTGACGAACTCGCTGCGGAACGACGACTTCCCGACCTTTCGCCGCATCGCGCTCGGCTTCCTCGAGCAGTATGGCAAGGGCGGCCTGGTGCTGATCTCCGACCGCAAGGGCCGGCTGCTGTTCTCCTCGACGACGGAGGACACCGCGAACCTGCCGCCGCGCGGCAATCTGGAGATCGTCGAGAAGGTGTTTGCGACCAGGGTGCCGCAATATTCCGACCTGTTCACCGGCCCGCTCAATGGGCGACAGGTTCTCACCGTCGAGGTGCCGGTGCTTCGCAACGGCGAGGTGATCTACGACCTGTGCTTCAGCCCGCCGGTCAGCATCTTTCAGGATCTGGTGGAGAAGCAGCGCCCGGACCGGCAATGGACGGTAAGCCTGCTCGATGCCAAGGGCATCGTGTTCGCGCGCGCGCCGAACCCCAGCGAGACATTCGGCAAGCGCGCTTCGCCGTCGCTTTACACCGAGATGTTCCGCAGCAACGAGGCGGCGCTTCCGACCGTGTCGCTCGACGGCGTTGCGCTCGCCGCCGCCTACACCCGTTCCGGGCTGACCGGCTGGACCGTGGCTGCCGGCGTCGCCGAGAGTTCGCTGATCGCCCCGCTCTGGCGCAACATCGCCATCACCAGCCTGATCGGCGGCATCCTGCTGCTGACCGGCCTCACCTTTGCGGTCCGCATGGCGACGACGATCGCGCGCGGCGAGATGCTGCACGATCTGCTGATCGAGGAGCTCAACCACCGCGTCAAGAACACGCTGGCCTTGATGCAGGCGATCGCGGTGCAGACCTTCCGCAGCGCGAGCCGCGAGGAGCGGGCCAAGTTCGAGGGCCGCCTCGGCGCGCTCGCCGAGGCGCACAATCTGCTCAGCCAGGAGAAATGGGCCGGCTCAGAACTGAAGGATGTGATCGCGCGCGCGGTCCAGCCGTTCCTGCCCAACGCGCCCGAGCGCATCCGGATGAACGGTCCCGCGGTGCCGCTGTCGCCGCGGCTTGCCGTGGTGCTGTCGATGATCGTGCACGAGATCGCCACCAACGCCGCAAAATATGGCGCGCTGTCCAACGAGACCGGCCGGGTGACGCTGGAGTGGGAGGTCATCGCCGACACACCGAAGCCGCGGCTGCGGCTGATCTGGACCGAGATCGGCGGACCGCCGGTGACGGAGCCGGTGCGGCGTGGCTTCGGCTCGCGCCTGATCGAGCGCAGCGCCCGCGACCAGCTCGGCGGCGAGGCAACCGTCGATTTTCTGCCGCGCGGCGTGGTCTGCACGGTGACCTGCACGCTGGACGAGGCGCGGTGAATCCAACCGGATGATCATCACCCATGCCGGACTTGCTCGTTAGAGCGATAGCCATGTGACGGCCTGCCGCATTTTTTGGCATAAAGCGTCTTTCACAAGATCTCCGTTCAAGACCTCGACAACCCGGCGCCGTCCGTCGTGCGTTTCCGAAAACGCGCGCCTGCCCGGAGCAGGATCGGACAAAGCATGGCCGCTTCAGGAAAGACGCCATGCCCTCGCGCACATAGAACACGCGCCGACCCGTACAAATACGGGCCCTGATTTGAAGCCAGAGGCAATCAGGAGAACCCACACAATGACCGGGAACACTGCACTCATGCGCAATCCCTCGCACAGGAGCCCGCCACCCGTACCTGCCGAACAGCCCGACGATGGCGCGGCGCACGAGCGGCGCGCCGCGGATGCGGAGATGGCGCGGGTGCTCAGGACCGAACCGACACGCATGGCATTGGACTCATCCGGCGCCGGCATCGCCCACTGGAAACATGATCCATTGCACGACGTCGTGGAGCCCATGAGCCACCATGTGATCATGGCGTACAACGGCGTAATGCAGCGCATGGAGCGGCGGTCAGGAAAGTCGGTTGCGATCGGCACGTTTCGTCCCGGAGTCGTGATCATCATTCCGGAAGGATCGAGCTCCCGATGGGATATTCCGAAGCCTGTCGATGTGGTCCAGCTGTATCTTCCGAATGCAACGCTGAAGCGCGTTGCCGACGAAGCCGGGACCACCAAACAGGCCGACCTGCTGGAGCGGACGGCGCATCCCGATCCCATTACGTCCAGACTGCTCTTGAGCGCAGCGGAAGCGCTGGGGGGCAACGGAGCCCTGGATACGTTGTTCCGTCATCAGCTGACAGATCTTCTGGCCACCCGCCTGCTGGTCGCCCACACGGGTTCGCCAACCACGCTCCAACCGACCATGGGTGGGCTGTCGCCGAAGGTCCTGCTCCGTGCGATCGAACGGTTGCGCTCGGACAGCGATGCGGACGTCTCGCTCGATGCGCTGGCTTCCGATGCCGGCCTCTCGCGCTTTCACTTCTGCCGCGCCTTCAAGGAAAGCACCGGGCTCTCGCCGCATGCCTGGCTGCGCCAGCACCGGCTCGAGCAGGCCATGAACATGCTGCGCGACAGCGACGAATCGGTGGTCTCGATCGCCGCGGCGCTCGGCTATTCCTCGCAGACCGCCTTCGCCGCAGCGTTCAAGAAGCTGATGGGAGAAACGCCGAGCGATTGGCGCAGGCGCATGCGTTAGCAGCAATCTCTCGACAGGGACGGCAATCGCTCTGGGGCAGTCGGATATCTGGTTCGCTAAACATCTTGGCATCGTAGCACGACGCGGACGGAGACCAACGATGGACTGGAAACACCTTGCAATCGCACCGCGACGGAAAGCCATCGCGACGGCGCTGATGTACGGACTCTCTCTGAGCGTGCGTTTCACCTCGCCGACAGCCGAAGAAGCGCCGGTACGGGCTGCGCAAAGCGCCAGTCCCGCGACGTCGATCCTGATCAATCAGACCTGGCTGAGGAAACCCATGGTGCCCGTGGCTCTGCGCAGCTGGCCATCGGGCTCGAGAAGCTGCCAGGCGGCATGTGAAGGCCCCGCGCTGCTGTCCTCACTGCCGAATTGCGCCGCGCCGTAACGGTCCCGCGGCCTCCGTTTCACCTCTTCGCGTCATCGCCGGTCACAACAGGCTCTGCCGACACCAGCGGCGGCGAAGGCGCGCGCGCCCCGAGCGAACCAAACCCAGGAGTTAAACCACATGCGACTGCTCATCATTGGCTCCGGCTTCGCCGGCATGTACGCCGCCCTCTCCGCAGCCCGCCTGCGCGACATCCACGGCGCTTCGCCTGACGATCTCGAAATCGCCCTGATCGCGCCGGAGCCGACGTTGGTGGTCCGCCCGCGGCTCTACGAGCCGAAGCCGGAAACCCTGACGGCACCGCTGCTCGACGTCCTCAAGGCGATCGACGTCGACTACATCCAAGGTAGCGCCGAGACGATCGACACCAAGGCGCAGATGGTGCAGGTCGCCACTCCCAAGGGCACGCGAAAGACCCTGTCCTACGACCGCCTGGTGGTCGCCACCGGCAGCCGGCTGTTCCGTCCCAACATTCCAGGCCTTGCCGAGCACGGCTTCAGTGTCGATTCGCTCGATGACGCCATCGCGCTCGACAGGCATCTGCACGGTCTCGCCGACCGGCCGGCCGTGACCGGACGCGACACGGTCGTCGTCGCCGGCGGCGGCTTCACCGGCATCGAGGCGGCAACCGAGCTGCCCGCGCGCCTGCGCGACATCTTCGGCAAGGATTCCAGGGCGCGCGTGATCATCGTCGAGCGCAACGGCGCGATCGCGCCCGACATGGGCGAAGGCGCCCGCCCGCTCATCGAGGACGCGCTGCGCAAGCTCGGCGTGGAGACCCGGCTCGGGGCCGGCGTCGCCTCGCTCGACAAATCCGGCGTGACGCTATCGACCGGCGAACACATCGAAACCGAGACGGTGGTCTGGGCGGCCGGCATCCGCGCCGCGCCATTGACGGCGCAGATTCCCGCCGAGCGCGACAGTTTCGGCCGGCTGCTGGTGGATCGCGATCTGCGCGTGCCTGCCGTCGCCGGCGTCTTCGCCACCGGCGATGCTGCGCGGGCCGCTTGCGACGACGAGGGCAATTACGCGCTGATGTCATGCCAGCACGCCACGCGCATGGGCGCCTTTGCCGGCAACAATGCCACCGCCGAACTGCTGGGCGTTCCGACCAGGCCGTATCACCAGAAGGCCTACGTCACCTGCCTCGACCTCGGCGAAGCCGGCGCGCTGTTCACGCGCGGCTGGGAGCGCAAGGTCGAGATGGTCGGCGACGTCGCCAAGAAGACCAAGCAGGAGATCAATACCGTCTGGATCTACCCGCCCTGCGCCGAGCGCGCCGCGGCGCTCGCGTCGGCCGATCCGGAACGCGTGACCGACCTCTAGACGCACGAGGCGATGACGGCCGCGTTCTCCTGGCTACGCGGCGCGCTCAACCAAGACCAGCCAGGAGCCTTATCAGGAAACAGGAGACCAACATGAACCTGCACAACACCTCATATCCCGTGTCATCGGGCCCAGAAGAGCTCGTTCCGTCGCGCTACGCGCTGAAGGTCGGCGAGATCGACGTGCTGGTGGTCAGCGACGGCGTGCTGCCGCTGCCAACCACCATGCTGGCCCACAATGCCGCCCCGGCCGAACGTGAGGCCTGGCTGCACGACATGTTCCTGCCACAGGATGCTTTCGACTGGGCGCTGAACGCGGTCATGGTCCGCAGCGGCGACAAGACCATCCTCATCGACGCCGGACTGGGGTCCGACCCGAACTTGCACCTGCCGCGGGCCGGACAGTTGATCAAGCGACTGGAGGCCGCCGGCATCGATCTGGCGTCCGTGACCGACCTGGTGCTGACCCATCTGCACATGGACCACATTGGCGGGCTGCTCATCGATGGCGTGAAGCAGCGACTGCGCAAGGATCTGCGCATCCACGTGGCGGCCGCTGAGGTCAAGTTCTGGGAGGCGCCCGATTTCTCGCACACCAACATGCCGCAGGGCTTCCCGGACGCGCTTCGCGCGACCGCTAAGCGGTTCGTGAGCGAGTACGGCAGCCAGTTGCGGCAGTTCGATGAGACGCACGAGATTGCGCCTGGCGTCATCGCCCGTCGCACCGGCGGTCACACCCCCGGACATAGCGTGGTCCGCATAGCGTCCGGCGGCGACGCGTTGACCTTCGCCGGCGATGCCGTGTTCGCCGTCGGGTTCGAACAACCCGAATGGTACAACGGCTTCGAGCACGATCCCGAGGAGGCGGCGCGCGTTCGTATCCACCTCCTGCGACAGCTTGCCGAAACCGGCGAGATGCTGGTCGCCACGCATTTGCCGTTCCCGTCGGTCGGCCGCGTGGCGGTCAACGGCGATGCCTTCCGCTGGGTGCCCGTGTTCTGGGACTACTGATCGCCAATCGAGTTAGGCCGAACCGGGGCGCGTGCTCATGCTGTTGATGAGCACGCGCCCTGATTCAATCAGCCCGGTATGGCCTCCGTCCACCGACCCGGATATAGCGAGAAGCTCCAATGAACCATGTGCCTGGAGCATCGCAAGGATGACCTGTGCAAGTCCCGAACTCGTCATCTTCGATTCGGACGGCGTCCTGGTCGATAGTGAGATCATTGCGCTGACCGTCCTGGTCCGGACAGCATCCGAGGAAGGCGTAGCGATCAGCCTGGAAGACGCGATTCGTTCGTTCCGAGGGTTGAAGATGACGGAATGCGTGCGCGAAATAGAGCGCCGGTTAGGCCGCAGCGTCCGAGACACTTTCGTCGCCGACGTTCGGCGAGCAACCGCGCTGGCTTTTGATGCCGAACTGAAGCCGGTCGAAGGAATCCATGCAGCGTTGGCTGAAATCGCCGTTCCGGTTTGCGTGGCGTCCAACGGACCTATGCCGAAACTCACGCATGCGCTCGGATTGACCAAACTGCTGGGGCACTTCGAAGGACGCATCTTCAGTGCGTATGAGGTTGGTTCGTGGAAGCCGGACCCCGGCCTGTTTCTGCACGCTGCGCAAACATTGGGCGCCCACCCCTCACGTTGCGTCGTTGTCGAGGACTCGCTGTCCGGGATTCACGCAGCAAAGGCCGCAGGAATGAGGGTCCTCGGTTTTACCGGAGGTGATCCGGAAATCGAGCGAGAGTTAGCAGCCGTCTGCGGCGACCTCTTTGATCGAATGAGCCACCTTCCGGCGTTGCTGCGCATGGAATGATTGCGGCACTCCCATTCCACACGACCTACCCGATCGTCTGCAACGCCGGAAACGTCTCGAGCAGCCAGATGCTCACATTCGAGACCGCGCCGGTGAGAAAGCCGATGCCGGTGATCACCATCAACACGCCCATGGCGCGCTCGACATTGACGAGTTGGCCCTTCATGCGCGCGAACAGCGCTGAGAACTGCTCGATCATCAGGGCAGCGATCAGGAAGGGAATGCCGAGGCCCGCGGAATAGACCGCGAGCAGCCCTGCGCCCTTGGTCACCGTGGCTTCGGCTGCGGCGATCGAGAGGATCGCAGCGAGGATCGGGCCGATGCAGGGCGTCCAGCCGAAGGCGAAGGCGAGGCCCATGATATAGGCGCCCCACAGGCCGACCGGCTTCGGGATCGGCAACCGGCCCTCCCGCATCAAGAGGCCGATGCGCGTCAGGCCGAGGAAGTGCAGGCCCATCACGATGATGACGAGGCCGGCGAGGATCGACAGCTCCGCCGACCAGGCCCGGATCAGCCCGCCGATCAGCGAGGCGCTGGCGCCGAGCGCCACGAACACGGTGGAGAAGCCGAGCACGAACAGAAGCGCCGACATCATGATCGCGCGCTTGGAGGCCGATGCCGGCTCGTCGCTCTCGACATGCTCGATCGTCGCGCCCGTGAGATAGATCAGGTAGGGCGGGACCAGCGGCAGGACACAAGGGGAGAGGAAGCTGACGAGGCCGGCAATCAGGGCCGCCGGGATCGAAACATTTTGCATGATGCAGTCGGAGCCATCTCAGGCGCCGGCGCGGCGCGCGGGAAATGCGCGCGGCCCGGAGCACCGGCTCTGGTGTAGCCGATGCCGGAAAATGCGCAACAGAGGCGCACAAAACCAGGCTCCTCCCGATGCCGTCCGCAATCACAGATGCGGCATCGGGACGCGCACAAATCTCGCCAAAAAGCGAGACTCGGCGGCGCGGCTACTTCACCACGCGGAGCAGCGGACGCCGGGGCTGGTCCTGCGTCTGCTTGGAGGGGGGGTGCGGTTCGCTGGCAGCGCTCCGCAGCATTTCGTCGCACAATGCCTTGAGATCGGCACTGTCAATTCCTTTGAGTTTCATCCGCACGTCCAGGATGACGATGGACAGCAGCTCGGCCGACTCACGGTTGTTGCACTCGTTGAGCACCCTGCGGCACTCCTCGAGCGTTTCCAGCACCGACTGCAACTGTTCGTCTGAATGCGACACCGGCGTTCTTTCCGTTAATTCGGCCTGTGAGACGTGTTTGTGACGACCCCTTTGGCCCCCATGGAGAACCAAGGATAGCACGAGGCCGTTGCGCCTCTGAACATGATTTCAGTGTGTTTCTGCGTTGAAACTGCGGTTCCGGCGAACATCGCCCCGCTACGCCATTGGTCATTGTCGAAATAACGAAGGGTAGAACGCACGATGCGCTGCGACTGATCCGTCCCGGAGGGCGGCAACGCCGCTCTCGCAAGGAGATCCATTGCGGACAGCGCCGACAATCCCGCAGCCATTTCGCGGCTCGCAACGGAACTCACGCGACACCCCTCACTCGGGCGAAATACTGCCCGATTCCCAGATCTTGGCCGCACTCGGATACCACCCACGGGTAGTAAGGATGACGTTCAAAACTCGTCACCCCGCAACCCGCCGTGGTTGTGGTTTGCGCCAGATTCTGCCACTTTAACGACCTGAAGGGAATTGTATGCACTCCTTGGCGGAAAGGGGCGTTCCATTGGAAGAACGCCCAAAGACAAATCTCAGCGGCCTCTCGGATTGGGATGCCGCCCGCATTTTCCTTGAAGTCGTCCGGTGTGGAAGTTTTCGCTCGGCGGCCGAACGCCTGTCGCTGTCGATCAACGCCGTCCGCCGGCGGATCGACGATTTCGAGCGCCAGACCGGCACCACCCTTTTCACCCGCGACGTCCACGGCACCCACCTGACTGACGAGGGCACGGTCGTGGTCGCCGCCGTCGAACGAATGGAGGCAGCTGCGTTCGACGTGCTGCGTACCAGCGATTCGACGGCCAACGTCCTGTCCGGCGAGGTCCGCGTCGCCGTGACCGAGGGCCTCGGGACGTTCTGGCTCGCCCCGCGCCTGGTCGAATTCCAGCAGGCCTATCCGAAGATTCTGGTCGACCTGCACTGCGCGATGCGTTCCGCAGACGTCTCCCGCCACGAGGCTGACGTCGCGATTCACCTGTCGCGTCCCTCCGCGCTCGACGTCAAGCTGGTGCGGCTCGGCCGCATGCATCTGATGTTCTGGGCCTCCGAGAAATACATCGAAAAACATGGCGCACCGCGCTCGGCAATGGAATTGATCAAGCACCGCCTGGTGCTGCAATTCGCCGACCAGCTCGCCGCCAAGGAAACTTTCGAGAGCTTCTTCCCGGGCGTTTCGGAACGTGACCTTCTGGTCATGAAGACCAACGTCTCAAGCGCCAACTACTGGGCTGTCGCGAATGGCGCCGGAATCGGAGTATTCCCGAGCTACGCCGTTGCGCTTGGCGGGAAGTTGATTCCACTGGAGGTCGAGCTGAACAGACCGCTGGATATCTGGTTGTCCTACCATCCCGGTAGCGGCCGGATTCCGCGCGTACGGCACATGATTGACTGGCTGATCGAAGCCTTCAATCCGGCTCGCTTCCCGTGGTTTAAGGAAGAGTTCGTGCACCCGCATGAATTCAAGGACTCGTATATGGGCGAACCCCTGACCCAGCTCTTCGGGGGATTTTCAACCGAAGAACGGTGAGAACGAACATGAAAACAGCGGCGAAAAGAATGAAGCAGCGCAGTGCCGGCAAGCCGGACATCGAGCTTGGCAAGCGGATCCGTCTGCGCCGCGTCGAGATGAAGATCTCGCAGGCCGAGCTGGGCGAGAAGCTCGGCGTCAGCTTCCAGCAGGTTCAGAAGTACGAGAAGGGCGTCAATCGCGTCGGCGCGGCTCGGCTTCAGCAGATCGCCTCCGCCCTCGACGTGCCCGTGACCTTCTTCTACGACGGCGACAACAAGGCGCGCGAAGTCGAGAGCCTGCTCTTCCTCGATTCGGCTTTCAGCCTCCGCCTGCTGCGCGCCTACAGCAAGATCAAGGACCAGACGGTGCAGCGTCAGCTCGTTTCGCTGATGGAATCGATCGCGGCCAACGAAGCCTGATCTATCGACGGTCTGGCCTTTACGGCCGACGTTCAATCCACCGCGTCACGGGGCGCGGCCGGATTGAACGAGACCTGCCGGATCGGATCTCCTTGATCAGACTTGGCCTGCGCGCCGTGCGCGCGGCCTTCGTTTCTCGGGGCGGCCTGACCGCCCCTTTTTCTTGGGCTCTTTCCCTGCCCCAACCCGCGGTTTTTGCGAACCCATCCCCACCCTGCCGCGACCCAATCGGGAGGCTCCGCATTGGACGCGCGGGGTTTTCGACTGCCGTGCTTAATGGGACCTCAACATTGAGGCCCTAGCTTCCCGCCGATTTTGCCAATCGGCGCCCGCGGCACTGCGACCGGGAAATTGCCAATGCGAGCGCCCGTCCGGGCCTCGTCCTCAGGGGAAGAACAAGACAGATGTCGACGCGCCATGCCGTGATCATTGCCATGGGCCTCTTCGCCAGCGCTTCCGCGCTCGCGCAGACCGAGACCACGGGCCAGGCCGGCCCCAAGCCGGCAACATCGGGCGGCACCGTGCCGGCCGCCGCCAATCCGGCCCATGCGGCCGTGCCGAAAACCGCCGCGTCGACGTCGGCCTCAACGCCGGAAAGCCGCTCGGCCGCGGCGCTCGCGATGACGCACGAGCCGACCTATGACGAGGGCTCCGCCCAGCGCATCAGGGACGCGGCGCTCAGCTATTCCGATCTCGCGGTGCGCGGCGGCTGGCCGACGATCCCGGCGGACGCCAAATTCGCGCTCGGCGTCCAGGGTGCCAGCGACGAGCTGCTGCGCAAGCGGCTGATCATCTCCGGCGACCTTTCCGCCGACAAGGCGAGCGGCGCCTTCGACCAGGATCTCGCGGACGCGGTGAAGCGTTTCCAGGCCCGCCACGGGCTGGCGCCGACCGGCATGATGACGCCGCGCACGCTCGCGGCGATGAACGTCTCCGTGCAGAAGCGCATCCGGCAGCTGGAGGCTTCGCTCCAGCGGCTCGAGAACATGAATTTCGGCTTCGGCCAGCGCTATGTCGTGGTCAACATCCCCGCGGCCTTCGCCGAAGCGGTCGAGAACGACGTCGTGGTGCGGCGCTATCGCGTCATCGTGGGCAAGACCGAAAAACCCTCGCCGACACTGACGGCCCAGATCACCAGCGTCGTCCTCAATCCGACCTGGACGGTGCCGTCCTCGATCGCCAAGACCGAAATCTCCGCGCATATGCGCAAGGACCCGACCTACCTGTCGCGCATGCACATGGAGGTGCTCGACGCCCACGACAATCCGATCGATCCGCATTCGGTCGACTGGTCGGGCACGCATACGCCGAACTTCACCGTGCGCCAGCACAACGGCACCTTCAACGCGCTCGGCGCGGTGAAGATCGACATGCCGAACGCCTATTCGGTCTACATGCACGACACCAACCAGCGCAATCTGTTCAGCGACGACTACCGTTTCGATTCCCACGGCTGCTCGCGTGTCGACAATGTGCGCGATCTCGCCGCCTGGCTGCTCAAGGACCAGCCGAAGTGGAGCCGCGCCGCGATCGACGCGGAGATCGCCAGCGGTCAGCACCTCGACGTCGCCATGGCCAGCAAGGTGCCGGTGGCCTGGATCTATCTCACGGGGTGGATGACCAAGGACCAGACCGTCCAGTTCCGCAACGACGTCTATAACCAGGACGAGCAGTTGCTGGAGGCGACCGCGGAAGAGGCGGCGTTCTTCAGCAATGCCGGCAGCCATCCGCTGACCGCGCACATGACGCGCTAGGACTGGCGCAGTCGCCGCGCCATGCAATCGCGGCACAGGCGGATGCGGAGCCCCTCGCCTCGCCGCGGTTGACCCGGACCACGGCCCGGCAGCACATTGCGCCTCGCAAATGACAAGCGAGCGCGCGATGCCCGACATTTCCAATGAAACTCCTTTCGCCGACGGCAAGATCCTCAAGCACGCCGCTGACGGCGTCGGCGTGATCACCTTCAACAATCCCGACAAGCGCAATGCGATGTCGCTGGAGATGTGGGAGGGATTTGGCGAGGCACTGACGGCCTTGCGCGACGACGACGCGGTGCGCGTCGTGATCCTGCGCGGCGCCGGCGGCAAGGCGTTCGTATCCGGCGCCGACATCAGCCAGTTCGAGAAGACGCGCCATAACGCGGCGGCGTCCGAGGAATATGCCAAGCGCAGCGCCGCCCAGCGCGCGCTGCTCGCCGACTATCCCAAGCCGACGATCGCCTGCATCCAGGGCTTCTGTCTCGGCGGCGGCATGCAGGTCGCGATGCTCGCCGACATCCGCATCGCCGCGCATGACAGCCAGTTCGGCATTCCCGCAGCAAGGCTCGGCATCGCCTATGGCTACGACGGATTGCGGCACCTGGTGTCGCTGGTCGGCCCGTCCTGGGCGCGGCTGCTGATGTACACGGGCATGCGCATCGATTCCGCGGAAGCGCTGCGCATTGGCCTCGTCGAACGCGTGATCCCGGATGATCAACTCTGGGGCGAGACCATGGCGATCGCCAAGACGATCTCGCAGAACGCCCCGCTCGCGATCAAGGCCGCCAAGATCACCATCGCGCAGGTTCTGAAGGACGAAAGCGGACGCGACATGGACGCGATCAAGGCGATCGGCCATGCCTGCATGGACTCTGCGGATTTTCGCGAGGGCCGGCAGGCCTTCATGGAGAAGCGCAAGCCGCAGTTTTCGGGGCGGTGAATCTGAACCGACATTCAGGAAGATTAAATTCCTCTGGCCCCTGCGCCGCGATAGCAACCAACTGATCCGTCGCAAGTTCTTCCGCCACCAACGAGGGAGATTGCGATGAAACTCAAGTTTGCTGTTCTTGGTCTGGCTGCCCTGGGCAGCGCCGCGCTCGCGTCAGGGCCAGCGCTCGCGGCGATGCCGAACGGCATTCCGCAGGCCGATCGCGTCGCAAGCGGTCCGGCCGCTGACGTCGATCAGGTGCGCATGGTCTGTAATCAGTGGGGCCGCTGCTGGTGGCGCCCGAACTATTATGGCGCCTACGGCTATTACGGTGGCCCGCGCCGGTACTATGGCGGCCCGCGCCCATGGGGCTGGGGTCACCGCCACTGGCACCGCTGGTGAACGACGAAGGGGCGCGAGGCCCCTTCTCTTTTTGCATCTGACTACAGCGCCCCCAGCACCGCTTTCGTGATGTCGGCCGTGCCGTTGCTGCCGCCGAACTCCATCGGCTTGATGCCGCCGGCATAGACCTGGTCCACCGCGCGTTCGATCGTCTCGCCGGCTTCTGCCGCGCTCTCGACGCCGTGCTTGTCGGCGAGCCAGTCCAGCATCATCGCGGCCGACAGGATCATGCCGGTCGGATTGGCCTTGCCCTGCCCCATGATGTCGGGCGCGGTGCCGTGGCAGGGCTGGAACACGGCGTATTTGTCGCCGATGTCGGCCGACGGCGCCATGCCGAGGCCGCCGATCAGGCTCGCGGTGATGTCGGAGACGATGTCGCCGAACATGTTCTCCATCACCATCACGTCGAAATCCCAGGGTCGCTTCACCAGCATCGCCGAGCAGGCATCGACATAGAGCCGGTCGGTCTTCACCTCCGGATGCTTCTTCTCGATCTCGTCGAAGATGCCGCGGAAGAAAGCAAAGGCCTTGAACACGTTCGCCTTGTCGACGCAGGTGAGCATTCCCGGCTTGCCGCGCGCCTTGCGGCGTTCGGCGAGGCGAAACGAGAATTCGAACAGGCGCTCGGAGGTCCGGCGCGTGATCACCATGGTCTCGCGCGCATCCTCATGGGTGACGACACCCTTGCCCATCGAGGCGAACAGGCCCTCGGTGGATTCGCGGATCACGACGAGATCGATGCCGCGCGTGTCGGCGCCGACGATCGGGCTCGGCACGCCCGGAATGAGCCGCGCCGGCCGCACGCCGGCATAGAGATCGAAGATGAAGCGCAGTTCGATCTGCGGCGCGATCTCGGTGTTATCGGGGTAGCGCACCGACGGCAGGCCGCAGGCCCCGAGCAGGATCGCATCCGCCTCCTCGCACAGCTTGATCGTGCTCTCGGGCATCGACTTGCCGGTGGCGAGATAATTGTTGGCACCGGCCGGCGCCTCGGTGAAGCGGAAGCGCAAATCCGATTTCTGTTCGATCTTGCGCAGCACCTCGATCGCCGGCGCCATGACTTCAGGGCCGATGCCGTCACCGGCGAGCACGGCAATGTGGAAGGCGTTGTTTGCGGACATGGGGGGTTCCTAAAGGATGAGTCATTCCGGGGCGGTCCGAAAGGACCGAACCCGGAAGTTCGAGATTCCGGGTTCGCCCTTCGGGCGCCCCGGAATGACGGAAGTCACTACGGCGTCAGCACGGTGCGTCCGACAACCGCGCCCTGCTGCAACTGAACCAGCGCGTCGTTGGCCTTGGCGAGCGGCTGACGCGTCACCGGGATCGGCGGCACGTTCTTCGTCCGCACGAGGTCGAGCAATTCCTGCGTCTCGCGCAAATTGCCGACATAGCTGCCCTGGATTGTCACCGCCTTGATCGGAATCAGCGGCAGCGCCCAGGTCGCGCCGCCGCCGAACAGGCCGACGATGACGAGCTTGCCGCCCTTGGTCAGGCAGTCGAAGCCGAGCTGCGTCGTCGCGGCATTGCCGACGAGGTCGATCACGGCGCGGATCGGTCCGCCCGCCTTCTTCGCAAGTTGCTCCAGCGCGTCCGGCGCCTTGGGATCGACGGTCGCAAGCGCGCCGGCCTTTTCCGCGGCCTCGCGCTTCCTGGCGTCGATGTCGACCATGATCGCGCCCTTGCCGCCCATGGCTTTCAGCAGCGACAGCGCCATCAGGCCGAGGCCGCCGGCGCCGAACATCACGATCGGTGCATCGAAGTGCTGCTCGACCTTCTTCAGCGCGCTGTAGGTGGTGACGCCCGAGCAGGCATAGGGCGCGGCCGAAGCGGGATCGAGGCCTTTGAGATTGAGAAGGTAGCGCGGATGCGGCACCAGCATGTGGTCGGAATAGCCGCCGTCGCAATAAACGCCGAGCGAGCGCGGCGTCAGGCACATGTTCTCGTCGCCGCCAAGGCAGGTCGCGCACTTGCCGCAGCCGATCCAGGGATAGACCAGGCCGACATCGCCGAGCTTGAGGTCGCCCTGATCGGTCGGCTTCACGTCAGGACCGAAAGCCAGGATTTCACCGACCGTCTCGTGGCCCATGGTCAGCGGCAGATTGATGCCGCGGTCCTTCAGCGACAGCGGCTTGCGGCCATGGCCGAGATCGTAACCGCCTTCCCAGATGTGCAGGTCGCTGTGGCAGACGCCGGCGGCCTTCACCTTGATCAGCACCTGCGTGCCCTGCGGCTGCGGCGTGGCCTCGTCGAACTCCTGCAACGGCGCCTTAAAATCGGCGACCTTGAAACTCTTCATCGGCGTCCTCCCGCATGCTTCTTGTTGTCGCGCCACCATGCCATGGTCGGCGAGGCGAGACAAACGCGCACCTGTCTAGTTTACGCCGGCCAATGGTGGCAAGCCGGCCGCGCGCAAGGCCGCATTGCTCGCCGCACCGAGCCCGCCGTCACCCTTGCACGGCCGTTTTGCCTGACGGAATTGACGCATCATCGGCGAGGCCAATCTCCTCGCGCAGCGCATCCGTGTGCTCGCCGAGCGCGGCCATCGTCCTGGCCGGCGTCGTGTCGGCACCCGACATCCGGAACGGCAGGTTGAGAACCTGGAACGAACCGCCCTCATCTTCCACCGACGAGAGCGCCTGCCGATGCGCGAGCTGCGGATCGGCCAGCGCCTCTGACACGGTGCGATAGGCCGAGGCCGGCACGCCGGCCTCACCAAGCGCGACGAGGCATGCCTCCGTCGAGAGCTGCCGCGACCAGGCCTCGACGCCGTCCATCATATCGGCCCAGTTCTCGCGGCGCGCGGCGTAGGTGGCGAAGCGCGGATCGGGGATCCAGTCGGGGCGGCCGATCACGCCCATCAAACCCTGAAACGTCTTTTCGCTTGCGACCGTGATCATGACATAGCCATTGGCCGTCTCGGTCGGCCCGAACATCGGGCGCGGCGGCGGCTTCACCGCGAATTGCGAGCTCTGCAACTCGATCACCGTCAGCGTCAGCATCGACTCCAGCATGGAGACGTCGATGTGCTGGCCGAGGCCGGTCACCGTGCGCTGATACAGGGCGGAGACTATCGCGCCAAAACCATAGGTGCCGGTGACGACGTCGGCGTGGTAGATGCCGCAATAATCAGGACGGTTGCGGCCGGGCTGGTAGGCGAGATGGGCCATGTCGTAGCCGGAGGCCGCGTGGATCACCGGCGCATAGGCCGGCAGCTCGGCCGAGGGGCCGGTCTGGCCGTAGCCGGAGATCGAGCAGTAGATCAGCTTCGGATTGACCGGGCGTATTCTGTCGTAGTCGAGCCGCAGCCGGTGCATCACGCCGGGGCGGAAGTTCTCGACCAGGATGTCGGCGGTCGCGGCCAGCCGGCGGACCGCTTCCGTGCCGTCCTCGGACTTGAGGTCGAGCACGACGCTCTTCTTGCCGACATTGAGCTGGCCGAATACGGTGCTGCACCCCTTGCGCAGCGGCGGCCGGGTCCGCATCGTCTCGCCGCCGTCGGTCTCGATCTTGATGACCTCGGCGCCCATGTCGGCGAGCATCCGCGTGCAGTGGGGACCGGCGATGGTGGTCGAAAAATCCAGCACCCTGAGGCCGGCGAAGGCCTTTGTCGTCGCCCCCTCATGCTTATCTGCTAGCTGCATGCGTGCTGCGTCTCCTCGGCGTATCCTGGGAACAATCAATGTTCTCTGTTGTTGTGCGCTCGACCGTAGAGGGCGGCGGCTGAGTAGGAAAGGGTTTACCGAACGGAGGCGCTCCGCAGGCGTGCTTGGGAATTCCGGGGCAACTGGACCCGTTCTTGCATAGCAGCAAACTGGATCGGCAAGGGGCAACTGTTCTTGAGGGTCTTGTTCGTTACGACAGAGATGGACGACTTCGTCCGCGTCGGCGGACTTGGAGCCGTTTCCGCTGCCCTCCCCAGAGCCCTTCGCCGCTTTGCCGATATCCGGATCATGTTGCCCGGCTATCGCGACATCATCGAGCAACTCACGCATATTCAGATCGTTGGCCGCTGCCCGTCGTTTGCGGATATGCCGGCCTGCTCGCTCGGCCGGGCCGCGACCAAGGACGGCCTGCCGGTCTATGTGCTATTGTGCTCGCAACTGTACGACCGGCCCGGCAATCCCTATGGCGACGAGTCCGGACGCGACTGGCCGGACAACGACATCCGCTTCGCGCGCTTTGCCTCGGCAGCCGCTGAGCTGGCCATGGGCAAGCTGGACAAGAATTGGGCAGCAGACCTGATCCATGCCAACGACTGGCAAGCCTCGCTCGTGCCGGCCTATCTCGCCTGGCGCGGCGCCAAGCTGCCGTCGATCCTGACCATTCACAACCTCGCCTATCAGGGGCTCTTCCCGAAGGACTCGCTGCGGCGGATCGGCGCACCGGAAAGCGCCTTCCACATCGACGGCCTCGAATTCTACGACCAGGTCTCGTTCCTCAAGGCCGGGCTGGTCTACGCCTCGCATCTCACCACCGTCAGCGGCACCTATGCGCGCGAGATCACCACGACCGAGTTCGGCTGTGGCCTCGAGGGTCTGCTCCGCCTGCGCTCGGACGCCGCCGAGCTGACCGGCATCCTCAACGGCATCGACGAGAGCTGGGACCCGCGCTCCTGCGCGCAGCTCGCCCAGCAATTCGGCGCCGGAGACTGGGTCGGCAAGAAGGCCAATGCCGACTACGTGCGCAAGCAGTTCGGGCTTGCGGTGTCGCGCGGCCCGATGTTCGGCATCGTCGCGCGCCTCGTGCACCAGAAGGGCATCGACCTCGTGCTGTCCGCGGCCGACGAGATCATCGATGCCGGCGGGCAGATCGTGGTCACCGGCTCGGGCGAGCCGGCGCTCGAGCAGGCGCTGATCGACGCGCATCGCCGCCGCCCCGACGCCATCGGCGTTGCGATCGGATTCAACGACGCCCAGGCGCGGCGCATCTTCGCCGGCAGCGACTTCACCCTGATGCCGTCGCGCTTCGAGCCGTGCGGCCTCAGCCAGATGTACGCGCAGCGCTTCGGTTCACTGCCGATCGGGCACCAGACCGGCGGCCTGGCCGAGACCATCACCGACGGCGAGACCGGCTTTTTGTTCTCAAGACCCTCGCACGAATCCTTCCTCGGCGGCGTCCGCCGGGCCTTCGAGGCCTTCATGGCGCAGGACCAGCTCGACACCATGCGCCGCAGCGCCATGGGACGGTCGTTCTCCTGGAGCATCTCCGCTGGCAGCTACAGCGCACTGTACCGGAAGCTGGCAGCGGTGTGAGAAAGCGACGGCGCTTCCACATACTCCGTCATTGCGAGCGCAGCGAAGCAATCCAGAATCTTTCCGCGGAGACAGTCTGGATTGCTTCGCTGCGCTCGCAATGACGATGCGGGGAGAGCGCGCGCCTCACTCTTCTCTCGGGCCCCGGCTCTGCGCTGCAACGCTCATGCGTTGCAGCGTGTCCGGGACACGCCGGGAGCGCTACTTAGCGGCGCACGTCCATCTGCGGCCGTCCGATCCAGGCGCGGTTGAGGCAGCGGGTTATCCAGTCCGGCTGCAACTCTCCTCGCAGCCGCGCCTGCGCTTCCTGGTAGGGACCGACATAGCGCAGCCTGTCCGGCAATTTCGGATAGACGCGCCTGATCCATTTCATCGCATTGTCGGCGGATCTGATATCGCGCTCGTCCAGTTCGAACCCGAAGCCTGCGCGCAACCGCTCCGGCAGCAGGCTTGCCGTGAGCGCGCGATACCATCGCGGCGGACGCAACCACGGACGCGCGCCGTTGAAGATTTGTGTCGCGATCTCGCGCGCGGCCGGACTGACAGTCAATGTCTCCGACTGCGCCATCGCTGCGGTGTAAGCGGCAAAGCCGGACCAGTCCGCCGGCAGGTCGTCCGCCCTCAACCCGAACAAGGCGCCGAACGTCCGGCTCTCGACCCAGTAGCGCTCGCGCTCCGCCGCCGAGAGCTGCGGCAGAACGAGGTCATGCGCCATCAGGGCAGTCTCGACCAGCGTCGCATGCACCCAGCGCAATGACGGAATGTCGTTGGCGCAGTAGCGCGAGCCGGCCGCGAACGGGCCGACGGTCTCGGGGATCTCTCCGACGATCATGCTGTGGCGCCGGTGCAGCTGCCGGGACGACAGCAAGGCACGGTCGAGCGATCCGAACACCATGGCGAAGACGATGTCGAAGGTGCGATGGAAGCGGCCGATCGGATCGGCCAACGTCCGGGAGTGCTCGGCGATGGCGGCGGCGACCCAGGGATGCGCCAGTTGCAGCAGCAGCGCCCGGCCGGCGCCGAGGAAGATGACCGCCTCCCGGTCGAGTTGCCAGGTCACCGAGGACGGACCGAACACGCCAGCAACGGGCCCCGCCGCATCAGCGCGGACCTGATCGAGCGCCGCCTCCAGATCTTTCTCGACGACCAATTGCGAGCCTCGCGACGAAGACGCCGCGACAATAGCCCAGACAGCGCGCTCGCGATATCGTCACGGCCCAAAACAAACGACGGAGAAGGCCCCTACTCCGCCGCAATCGGCATCTCGTCCATATGCTCGTGCAGCACCACGCCGGCGAGCGGATCGAATTCGCCGATCCACGGCTTTCGTGCGAGCACGGACTTCGTGTGGGCGTAGCCCGCATGCCAGCGCCGCGTAATGCCTGACGGGCTGAAGTCGATGTCCTTGGTATGGGTCTCGCGGTCGAGCTGCGGCGCCAGTAGCCGCACGACGTGCATGCGGGTCGGACAACCATAGCTCATCAGCTCCCTCACCACGGGATCGCTGCGCTCGCTCTCGGGCAGACGCGCGGCGAGCTGGTTGATGACGTGGCGCAGGCGATGGGCCTGCTGCTGGCGGACGATCTGGCTCGCGATCCGACTGGAATACATCACATCCTTGTGCCGGTTCAGCACCTCCGCCATCGTGGTTGGCTCGGCGCCGACCGGATTCCACAGATGCACAGAGAAGATCAGCGAATCCCTGCGTGGATTGTCGTCGAACACCGCTTCCGTCGGCGTGTTCGAGAGGATGCCGCCGTCCCAATAAAGCTCGCCGTCGATGCGCACCGCCGGGAAGGCCGGCGGCAATGCGCCCGAGGCCAAGACATGTTTCACCGTCAGTTCGCCGTCGCGGCTGTCGAAATAGCGCATTTCGCTGGTGCCGACATGGGCCGCACCGACCGTCAGGCGCGGCGCGCAGCGATTGGCGAGATCGAAATCGACCAGCTCGCTCAGCGTCTTCTCCAGCGGCGCGGTCGAGTAGAAACCGGCGTGATCGGCGCCCAGCGGATAGGAATCCCCGGCATGCGCCAGCGGGTTGGGCCGGAAGAAGCCGGGAATGCCGTGGGTCACGGTCGACCAATAGGCGAGCTTCTCGTTGAAGTCGGGAAACGCAGTGCGCCAGTTCCAGACCGGATTCTGCTCCATCCGCTTCCAGAACTCCCTCAAGCGCGCGAGCCGGTGCTCCGGCGCGTTGCCCGCAATGAGGCTCGCATTGATGGCGCCGATCGAGGTGCCGATGATCCAGTCCGGCTCGATACCGGCCTCGTGCAGCGCCTGGTAGACGCCCGCCTGGTAGGAGCCGAGCGCGCCGCCGCCCTGAAGCACGAGGACGACCTGACCCGGCAGGTCCATGCTCTTTCGTTGCCCGTTGTCCTGCATGCCGTTCATGTCTTGCTCCTGTCGAGCCTATGGTTATCATTCGTCAGGTGTAAGGCCATTGTTACGTCCTGCCGTTCTCGGCGATTGTCGGTCGTTTTGGAAATGCCGGTTGGCTTCCGAAACCATACGCACGCGCTATCGCCGCCAGGATATCATTCCCTGTCCCGATCGGTTAGATTTCCGGCCGATCCTGCCGGGAGCCGATCCATGGAAATGCACCAGGTCCGCTATTTCCTCGCGGTGGCGCAGCTTTTGAACTTCACGCGCGCCGCCGAGGAATGCAACGTGACGCAGCCCTCGCTGACACGCGCGATCAAGCAGCTCGAGGCCGAACTCGGCGGCGACCTGTTCCGCCGCGAACGGCCGGCGGCGCAACTGACCGAGCTCGGCCAGCGCATGCATCCGCTGCTGAAGCAGTGCTATGACGCCGCCGCCGGTGCGCGCTCGCTCGCCTCCTCGTTTAGAAGTGGTGAGGTCGGCGCGCTCCGCGTTGCGCTGACGCATTCGGTCGACCTGGCGCTGCTCATCCCCCACCTCAACGAGATCAGGCGGCAGTTCAACAGGCTCGAATTCCGCTTCCTGCGCGGGACGAGCCGCGAGGTCGCAGAATTCCTGAAGAAGGGCGAGGCCGAGCTCGGCATCGCCGCCGAGATCGACGAGGCCTGGGAACGGCTCGACGTCTGGCCGCTGTTCACCGAGGCGTTCGATCTCATCGTCAGCAGGGAGCACCGGCTTGCCGAGCACGACACGATCGAGCCGGACGACCTGCGAGCGGAACAATTGCTCGGCCGCAGCTATTGCGAGCATTCCAAGCGCATCGCAGCGAGCCTGCGCGAGCACGGCATCGATGTCGATCACGGCCACGAGATTTCGAGCGAACGCGACCTGATCGAACTGGTGGAGGCCGATATCGGCATCGCCATGATGCCCCACACCTCGCCCGTGCCGGAGAGCCTGAAACGCGCCGCGGTCGCCGGCCTCGATGCCCGCCGCACCGTCAGCCTCTATGGCGTCGCCGGCCGCCAGCGCACGGCGGTGGCCAACGCCGTGATGCGCATGCTGCGCGGTGCGGACTGGCGGGCGATTGCGGGGTAATATTGCGATCTGGATGCAGCCTATGCAGGCGCCAGCGGAAACGACGCCACCACCGGTCGGGCTCGTCGCGTCGACCTCGATGTTTGCAGTCTTCTCGATACTGCTGTGGCTGACAACAGAGGCCGTGATTCCCAGGCTGCGAGATGCGTTCGGCATTTCGCCGATCATTGGCTGGTACGTGAGCGGCTCGACGTTCGTACTTGTCCCCATCCTGGTCTTTGGCTGCCTGATGGCCTGGCGAGAAATCCCAAAACGTGACCTCGGTTCCTTGAGAAGGCGCCTGAGGTTGAACGCGATGAATCGCGGCGACGTGATTTGGGCCATTGGCGGCCTCTTTGCCATTGCGATCACCACGGCAGCGATTTTGGCGCTGGCGCGCTATTTGGACCCGAGCTTTCATCCGTCACCCTGGTTCCTGCTGCAACCTCCCGGCTGGCACACCTGGGTCTTCGCGGCATGGCTTCCATTGTTTGTCAGCAACATCTTGGGTGAGGAACTGTGCTGGCGCGGTTACCTTCTGCCTCGCCAGGAGGCAGGATTTGGCCCCATGGCATGGCTGCCAAATGGAATCTTGTGGTGCCTGTTTCACTGGAGTTTCGGCTGGCCGATCGTGGTGACGTTGCTGCCACTTACGCTGCTGTTGCCCTGGATCGTGCAGCGACGGCAAAACACGTCAGTGGGTATCGTCATTCACGGCGCGTTCAACGCGGCCGGCTTCATCGCCGTGACAAGCGGCGCCAGCTCTTAGGAGAAGCCCGAGCTGCTGCCGCGCCAACGACCTCAGCTCGCGCGGCTATGATCCAGACCGCTCGGACTCTGCTCCCTGCTCGCTTGCTCCAGCGCCGCGAGCAGATCATCGATCTCCATGCGCTTGCGGAAATCCGGGTCGACGAAGCGGGCCTTCACCAGTCCATCACGGCCGACCACGAACACCGCCGGGATTGGCAGCATCCAGCCGTCATTGCCGTGGAATTTCGCCATGTCCTGATAGGACAACAGTCTCTGGATCTCGGCGCCGAGCCAGATCGCGAGATTGAGCGACAGCGCATAGCCATTGTCGAGATCGGTCAGGATCGGAAATGGCGCACCGGAATCAGCCTTGAGCTGGCTAGTGTATTCCTGCGTCTCCGGCATGATCGCAACGATCTGCGCGCCCATCGCCTCGACGCGGTCCTGAGCCTGGACCACGGCGCGGACATTGAGCCGGCAATAGGGACACCAGTGGCCGCGGAAAAACATCACCGCGACGGGGCCTTGCGACAAAAGCGCCGGCAGCGTCACGAGACGCCCGCCCTCGTCAGGCAGCATGAATGGCGGCATCGCATCGCCCGGACGCGGCGCGTTCTCCCCGCCGCCGTTCCCGTTCAATCGCGCCACCAGGCGATCGACCGCCTCGCCATAGGCCGGAAACACCTGGCGGCTTGCGTCGGCATACGCGAGGAGCTGCTCGTTCAGCGTTCCCTCCATCTCGCGGCAGCGCTGGAAGGCAAGCTTGAGCTGCTCGGCGTCAGCTGGTGAGAGAGACGTCATCTTCCGCTCCGGCGTTCGAAGGACGAATATTAGGTTCCTGGTGCGGCCACCCGCAAGGGGCGGCCGCCGCCAATCGGGCGCCGGATCTCCCGAAAATGGAAATGCCGATGCCCAATCGGTTCGATAGCCGCCGCGCATTAACATAGCGCGGGGCTATCGCACCGAAAGCGAAAGGGCATTTCACGACGGGCTCGCTCTCGACGAAGCTCCTGCCATAGCCGGCGACCAGCGAGGTTGCGGCCAACACAGGAGATTTTCCATGTCCAAGCATCACATGTTGTCGCGCCTGGTCTGGTCGGGCGCTGTCGTTCTCGGCGCACTCACATTTGCGGCACGGCCGACCCTCGCGGGCGAATGCCCCGCCGACAAGATGAAGCCAAATGCGCATCAGATGGTCGATTACAAGCCGGTCGGCGTCACCGACGTCACGCTCGGCGCCATCGACCTCGGCAAGCAGCCGGCGCATATCGAGGGCCGCGAGCTGCGCTTCCGGAAGCTCACCATCGAACCCGGCGGCATCGTGCCCTGGCACAGCCACGACGATCGCCCTGCCCTGATCTTCGTGCAGCAGGGCGAGATCGTCGAATACGCCTCCAACTGCGTCGATCCGATCGTGCACAAGGCCGGCGACATCCGCCCCGAGGTATCAGGCACCTCGCATTGGTGGAAGAACCTCGGCAAGGAGACAGTCATTCTCTATGTCGGCGACGTCCGCAGGGATCCCAACGATCATCACATGTAACGGGCGCATGAACAGGGCCGTCGTTCCGGGGCGCGAAGCGAACCCGGAACCTCGAGATTCCGGGTCTGGTGCTTCCGCACCAGCCCGGAATGACCAGTCAGAGGGAGGCACGCCATGACCGATCTTTCCGCGTCGATCAAACCGACCGCGATGACGATGGACGCGCATTCCCCGGGCCTTGCGCTTCGTTCGCTCGTCATCGGCCTCACCGCCTTCCTGACCGTCGTCGATCTCTTCGCGACGCAGGCGATCCTGCCATCGCTGACGCGCCATTACGGCGTCACGCCGGCGGCGATGGGCTTTGCCGTCAACGCCAGCACCTTCGGCATGGCCACGGCCAGCCTCGTCGTCGGCTTCTTCAGCCCGCGCATCAACCGGCGGACCGGTATCCTGCTCAGCCTCACGCTGCTGGCGGTCCCCACGGGCCTGCTGGCGACCGCGCCCAATCTTGCGGTCTTCACCGCCTTGCGGATCGCGCAGGGCCTGTGCATGGCATCCGCCTTCGCCCTCACCCTCGCCTATCTCGGCGAGCAATGCAGCGCGATGGACGCCGGCGGCGCGTTTGCCGCGTACATCACCGGCAATGTCGCCAGCAACCTTGTCGGCCGGCTGATCTCGGCGGCGGTCGCCGACGGCCTTGGCCTCGCCTGGAATTTCTATGTCTTCGCGACGCTCAACCTCGTCGGCGCGGCGCTGGTCTATTTCACCATCAGACGCGCGCAGCCGATGCATGCCATGACGCCGGCGGGCCCGCCGCTTGTCGCCATGATCGCGCATTGGCGCAATCCGCGGCTGCGTGCCGCCTACGGCATCGGCTTCTGCATCCTGTTCGCCTTCATCGGCACCTTCACATTCGTCAATTTCGTGCTGGTCCGGCCGCCGCTGTCGCTCGGCATGATGGATCTCGGCCTCGTCTATTTCGTCTTCCTCCCGTCGGTCGTCACGACGTTGCTCGCCGGCAAGGTGGCATCGCGGCTCGGGACGAGGCCGACAATATGGGCCTCGCTCGCTGTCGCCGGACTGGGCCTGCCGCTGATGCTGGCACCGCATCTGGGCGAAGTGCTCACCGGCATGGTCCTGGTTGGTGTCGGCACATTCTTCGCGCAGGCGGCCGCGACCGGTTTCGTCGGGCAGGCCGCCACCGACAACCGCGGCGTCGCCAGCGGGACCTATCTTGCCTGTTACTTCTTTGGCGGGCTCGTCGGCACGGCCGTACTCGGGCGGCTGTTCGACAGCGTCGGCTGGCACGCCTGCGTCGCCGGTGTCGGCGTGGCCCTCGCGGCCGCAGCCATGCTCACATTCGCCCTGAAGCGCTAGCGCTTGACCGGGGCTTCCTGCGGCGGCTCGTCGTCGGCGATGGCGCGCCACGCCGCTCCGTCGAGATCGTCGTACTGGCCGCTCCTGAGCGACCAGAGGAAGGCGACGAGGCCGGCGCCTCCGAGCGCCAGCGCCAGCGGGACCAGGATGACCAGGATTTCCATCACACGTTCTCCCGCGAGGCGCTGCGTGCGCGCAGCGAATTCAGCATGACCAGGATCGACGATCCGCTCATGGCGGCCGCGGCAATCAGGGGCGTCACGACGCCGCTGATCGCGACCGGCACCGCGAGGACGTTATAGCCGATGGCAAGCCAGAGGTTCTGCCGCATCAGGTACAGCGCCTTGCGCGCGGAATCGATCGCGGCGACGACGGGAGCCAGCGGCCGGCCGAGGAAGACGAGATCGGCGGTGGCCTGGCTGAGATGCGCGGCCGAGATCGGCGACATCGAGACATGGGCCGCCGCCAGCGAGGGCGCATCGTTCATGCCGTCGCCGACCATCAGCACTCTTGCACCGCGCCGCTTCAATTCCTCGATCCGCGCGATCTTGTCGGCCGGCGTGACGCCGGCGCGCCATTCGGGAATGGAGAGCGCGTGGGCGGCGGCCTTCACCGCCGGCTCGCGGTCGCCGGAGAGGATCTCGATGCCGATGCCCCGCGCCTTCAGCGCCGCGATCACGGCCTGGGCGTCCGGACGCAGGCCCTGACGCACCGAGAGGATGAATTTTTCGGCTCCCTTGCTGAAAGCCACGACCGACGCTTCAGGATCGAGCGTGGCGCCGCCGACCAGCGCCTCGGCGCCGCAGAAGGACGGACGGCCAAGGCGGATCTCGACGCCGTCGGCGTCTGCGCGCACGCCCTGCCCGGCCTCCTCGACGGCACCGACGATCGGCGACCTGGCGCCGGCGGCCTGCGCGACCGCGGCGGCGACCGGATGATGGCTCGATAGCGCGAGCCGCCCGGCCAGTTCGAAGATGTCGGCGGGGATATCGGCCGCGTTCATCACTTCGAGGTCGGGCAGCGTCAGCGTGCCGGTCTTGTCGAAGATGACGTGGTCGGCCTCCGCCAGCCGCTCGATCGCATCGCCTGAATTGAGCAGCACGCCGGACTTGAACATCGTGCCCGAGGCCACCGTCTGCACCGTCGGAATCGCAAGCCCGAGCGCGCAGGGACAGGTGATGATCAGCACCGCAACGCCGGTGACGATCGCATCATGCCAGGACGCACCCGCGATGACCCAGCCCAGAATGGTGATGAGCGCGGTCGCATGCACCACCGGCGCATAGAGCCGCGAGGCGCGGTCGGCGAGCCGCATGTAGCGCGAGCGCGCCTGGAGTGCGTTGTCGAGCAGCCGCGTGATCTCGGCGAGCAGCGTTGCTTCGGAAGCCGCCGAAACGCGCACCCGCAGCGTGCCGGAGATGTTCATGGAGCCGGCATAGACCGGCGTGCCCTGCTCGGCCGTGACATAGAGCGTCTCGCCGGTGATCAGGCTCTGGTCGATCTCGGAACGCCCCTCGATCACGGTGCCGTCGACCGCACAACGCTCGCCGGGCCGCAGCAGCACGATGTCGCCAGGATTGATCACGGCGACGGGCACCTGTGAAATCTCGTCAGGCCCGACGAACTTGGCCGCCGTCTCCGCCTTCAGCGCGGCGAGATTCCCGGCGACCGCACGCGTCCGCCGCCGCATGTTCTGATCGAGGAAGCGGCCGACCAGCAGGAACGTCAGCAGCATGATCGCCGCGTCGAAATAGGCGTGCTCGGCATGGTGGATGGTTTCGACCACGGACATGCCGAGCGCGAGGATCACGCCGATCGAGATCGGCACGTCCATGTTGGTGGTCTTGGCCGACAGCGCGCGCCAGGCGGAGCGGAAGAACGGCTGGCCGGCATAGGCGGCCGCCGGCAGCGCGATCAGCGCCGACAGCCAGTGGAAGAAGTCGCGCTGCTCGGGCAGCATGTCCGAGACGTTGCCCGACCAGACCGGGATCGACAGCATCATCACGTTCATGGTGGCGAAGGCCGCAACCCCGAGGCAGCGCAGCAGGAAGCGCGATTCGGCGACCTCGGCCACTTCCGCGCTCTCGGTTTCGAACGGATAGGCCTTGTAGCCGAGCTCTTCGAGCCGATCGATGAAACGGCTCGGGTCGAGCGTGCCCGCTTTCCATTCCAGCGCGACGCGGCGGTCGGTGAGGTTCACGCGCGCCAGCGTGACGTCGGGGATGACGGACAATCCGCGCTCGATCTTGGCCATGCAGCCGGCGCAGTGAACGCCTTCGACCGCGAGGTCGATGTGCTTGATACCCTCTCCCGCGCTCCGGACGTAGTGCGAGAAATCCCGCGTGACGTGCATGACGAAGTCCTTCAGTTCAGGATCACGCGGTTGCGCGACAGGAACACGCGCGTGCCGCGCGCTTCGCCTTCGATCACGAGATCCCACTGGCCCGGTGCAACGGCAGCGGCACTGCCGCGATAGATGCCGATGCCGGCCTCGGAGAGTTCGACCGCGAGATCAGCGCGCTTGTCGGTCGGACGCTCCAGGCGCCCGCCGAATTTCAGGCCGCTCATCGGCTGGCCGCTGGCATCGCGTGCCTCGACCTGAAGCACGGCGCCACCATCGGTACTGCGCTCAATATGGGCGTTGACCTTCCATTTACGTGCGGCCTGGTCCTGCGCCGCCGAGATCTCGCGATCATAGGTGAGACCCGCGGCATAGGGGCTGTCGACGTCGGTGCCTGGCAGCGTCGCGATCGCGAGCTTCATCATGGTCACGTTGACGCCGATCACGACGCCGAAGAAGGCGACCAGCATCAGGAAGACTTTTGTTCCGGTCAGCGGCTTGGACGCCATGGCTGTCTCCTGATCCTAGGGCGCGACGAAATTGTCGGTGGCGGACGCGACCTCGCCGAGCCCGATATCGGTGACGTGGAAGTGAACCGGGATCGACTTCTCCGGATTGCTGTCCGCCGGCGCGGTGACGAGCAGGCGCAGCTCGCTGGTGGAGTCGCGGGGGATCACGATCATCGGCCTATCCGGCGTCACCGCATCGATGCCGATGACGTGAACCGTCAAATTGGCCGGGCCGTTCGCGTCGATCGCGATGACGCGGTCGTAGCCGCTCTTGTTGAGCAGCCGAACCGTGTAGGCGTTGCGGATCGAGCCGTCGCTGAGCTTGACCGCGACCGGATTGCGATCATGCAGCACGTTGACGTCGAGCAGGCTGCGGGTCGCGAGCGTGTAGATCATGAAGCCACCGACGGCCGCGATGATCGCGCTGTAGACCACGGTGCGGGCCCGGACGATCCGGTAGATCGGCGCCTTGCCTTCCTGGCGGCGATGGATGTTGATGTCGTTGTCATAGCCGATCAGCCGCTTCGGCCGGCCGATCTTGGTCATCACGTTGTCGCAGGCGTCGATGCAGAGTCCGCACTGGATGCATTCCATCTGCGGTCCGTTGCGGATGTCGATGCCGGTCGGGCACACCGCGACGCACTGGTAGCAATCGACGCAATCGCCGACCTGCTCGCCGAGCGCGCGCAGCTCGGCCGCCTTCTTGACCGAGGTGCGCTTCTCGCCGCGGTCGTAACGGTAGGTGACGTTGAGCGCCCATTCGTCGGTGAGCGCGGCCTGGATCCTCGGCCACGGGCACATGTAAGTGCAGACCTGCTCGCGCATGTAGCCGGCGAGCAAATAGGTCGTCGCGGTGAGGATGCCGATCCAGATATAGGCGATCATCGGCCCCTGGAAGGTCACGAGCTCCTTCACCAGGGTCGGCGCGTCGTTGAAGTAGAGCACCCAGGCACCGCCGGTCCACCAGGCGATCAGCAGCCAGATCGAATGCTTGAGCACGATCTCGGAGATGCGCTCGAGCTTCATCGGGTCGGACGATTTGTCCTTCTTCATCCGCTCGCGCCGGTCGCCCTCGATCAGGCGTTCGACGGCATAGAACAGGTCGGTCCAGACCGTCTGCGGACAGAGATAGCCGCACCAGATCCGGCCGCCGATGGAGTTCATCAGGAACAGCGCGATGGCGGCGACGATCAACAGGCCGGTGAAGTAGTAGACCTCCTGCGGCCACAGCTCGATGAAGAAGAAATAGAAGCGGCTGTTGGGCAGGTCGATCAGCACCGCCTGGCTGGGGGCACCGAGGCCGCGATTCCAGCGCACGAAGGGCAGGAAGTAGTAAACGCCGAGGCAGAACGCCATCAGGCCCCATTTGATCCGGCGAAACGTGCCGGAGACGCTCTGGGGATAGACCTTCGTCCGGGCTGCGTAGAGGGGCCCAACGTCATCGTCCGATGTGAGGTCTTTCGGGTTCACGGTCTTGTTCATCGCCAAACGCTTTTCGAGGAGGTGCGATTAAACCTAGACCCGACGTCGCTGCGTCAGTTGATCCAGCTCAAACGGGGGCACTTTTGTTCACCCCCGTTTGCTGGCGATCGGCTATTTTCCACCGCCCAGCGAGTGGACGTAGACCGCCATCGCCTTGATGGTGGCGGGATCGAGCCGCCCTTCCCAGGCCGGCATGACGCCGGCGCGGCCCTGGCTGATGGTCTCGATCAGGGCGGCCTCGTCCGAGCCATAGAGCCAGATCTTGTCGGTCAGGTTCGGCGCGCCCATTTCCTGGTTGCCCTTGCCGCCGTCACCGTGGCAGGCGACGCAATTCTCGACGAAGATCTTCTCGCCCTTGGCCTTGTCGTAGCCCGCCCGGGTCGGCAGCCCCGACAGCGACCGCACGTAATTGGCGACCGTAACGATCTCGTCGCCCTTCAGCACGCCGTCCTTGCCGAAGGCGAGCATCTGGCCCTCATGCGTCTTGGCATGACCGGAGCGTGCGCCGAACTGGATGGTCTGCACGATCTGGTCGAGCGTGCCGCCCCACAGCCAGTCGTCGTCGTTCAGGTTCGGGAAGCCCTTGGCGCCGGCGCCGCCGGAGCCGTGGCACGGCGCGCAATTGTCGCCGAACACGGTCCTGCCCTTGGCACGGGCGAGCGCCAGCAAGGCCGGGTCCTTCTCGATGTCGGCGAGCGGCGCCGCCGCCAACGCCGCCATCTTCTCACCGCGGAGCGCCTCGAGATTGGCGAGCTCTACTGCGAGGCTGGCGCGCGTCGAGTAGCCGAGCAGCCCGGTCGTATTGCTCGAAATCAGCGGCCAGGCCGGATACACGATCCAGTAGCCGATCGCCCAGACGATGGTGAGGTAAAAGCAGATCACCCACCAGCGCGGCAGCGGCGTGTTGAGCTCCTTGATGCCGTCCCACTCATGTCCGGTCGTGGACTTGCCGGTGACGGTATCGACTTCACTATGATCGGTCATGGTCTCTCACTCCTCCCGCAACGGCAGGTGCGCTGCTTCGTCGAACGCAGCCTTGTTACGGGGCCAAAATGCATAGGCGATGATCGCGAGAAAGATCGCGACGAACACCGGCGTCCAGATCGTGGTCACGAGACCGGACGCGAGATTGTCGAGGGTCAGGATGGCTTTCATCGTTGATGCCTTCTCAGCGAAGATTGGCTTTCTCGTTGTAGATCTTGAAGTCGACCAGCGTGCCGAGCATCTGCAGGTACGCGATCAGCGCGTCCATCTCGGTCGGCGTACCGGTCTTGCCGTCGAAGTTGCGCACGACGGCCTTGGCGTAGCGCTTGCTGAAGGCGTCGGAGCCGGCATTGTCCGGATCGGCCTGAGCCTTCAGATCGGCGCCCGCGTTGGCGATCTGGTCGTCCGTGTAGGGCACGCCGACGGTCCGGAGCGTACGCATGTGGTCGGCGATCGTGTCCGGATCCACTTCGGTTGCGCTGAGGAACGGATAGCCCGGCATCACCGACTGCGGCACGATCGCGCGCGGGTTGGTCAGATGGGTGACGTGCCAGTCGTCGGAATACTTGGCGCCGACGCGGGCAAGGTCCGGACCGGTGCGCTTCGAGCCCCACTGGAACGGATGGTCGAACATGCTCTCGGCGGCCAGCGAGAAGTGGCCGTAGCGCTCGACCTCGTCGCGCAGCGGCCGGATCATCTGCGAATGGCAGAGATAGCAGCCCTCGCGGACGTAGACGTTGCGGCCCGCGAGCTCCAGCGGCGTGTACGGCCTGACGCCGTCGACCGCCTCGATCGTGCTCTTGAGGTAGAACAGCGGGGTGATCTCGACGAGGCCGCCGATCGCGATCACCAGCAGGATGCCGACGATCAGGATGATCGAGTTCTTTTCGAAGACTTGGTGACGTGTCCAGAATGACATTGCTTGAGCTCCTCATTCCGCCGGCTGAAGAGCGACGGGCATCTGGACTTCCGCTTCGCCGACGCGGACGGTCATCCAGAGATTGTAGGCCATGATCAGCGCGCCGATCAGGAACAGCCCGCCACCGGCAGCACGGATGACGTAGAAGGGATGCATCGCCTCGACGGTCTCGATGAAGGAGTATTCGAGGAAGCCGAGCGAGGTGTAGGCGCGCCACATCAGGCCCTGGAGGATGCCGGACACCCACATCGCCGAGATGTAGAGCACGATGCCGAGGGTCGCGACCCAGAAGTGCCAGTTGACGAGCTTCAGGCTGTAGAGGCCCTTGCGATTCCAGGCCCACGGCACCAGGCAATAGAGCGCGCCGAAGGAGACGAAGCCGACCCAGCCGAGCGCACCGGAGTGCACGTGGCCGATGGTCCAGTCGGTGTAGTGGCTGAGCGAGTTGACCACCTTGATCGACATCATCGGGCCTTCGAAGGTCGACATGCCGTAGAAGGCGACGGACACCACGAGCATGCGCAGCACGGGATCGGTGCGCAGCTTGTCCCAGGCGCCCGACAGCGTCATCAGGCCGTTGATCATGCCGCCCCAGGAGGGCATCCACAGCATGATCGAGAAGGTCATGCCGAGCGTCTGCGTCCAGTCGGGCAGCGCCGTGTAGTGCAGATGGTGCGGACCTGCCCAGATGTAGAGGAAGATCAGCGCCCAGAAGTGGATGATCGACAGGCGGTAGGAATAGATCGGCCGCTCGGCGCGCTTGGGGATGAAGTAGTACATGATGGCGAGGAAGCCGGCGGTCAGGAAGAAGCCGACCGCGTTATGGCCGTACCACCACTGGAACATCGCATCCTGGATGCCGCCCCAGGCGACGTAGGACTTCGAGCCGAACACCGAGACGGGAAGCGCCGGGTTGTTGCCGAGATGCAGCACCGCGATGGTCACGATGAAGGCCAGATAGAACCAGTTCGCGACGAAGATGTGCGGTTCCTTGCGCTTGATGATGGTGGCGAGGAAGACGAGCAGATAGACCACCCAGACGATGGTCAGCCAGAGATCGGCGTACCATTCCGGCTCGGCATATTCCTTCGACTGGGTCACGCCGAGCAGATAGCCGGTGCCCGCGACCAGGATGAAGAAATTGTAGCCCACCACGACGAACCAGGGCGCGAGGTCGCCGGCAAGGCGCACGCGGCAGGACTTCTGCACGACGTAGAAGGATGTCGCGATCAGCACGTTGCCGCCGAAGGCGAAGATCACCGCGGAGGTGTGCAGCGGACGCAGGCGGCCGAAACTGATCCAGGGCAGATCGAAGTTCAGCGCAGGCCAGGCCAGCTGCGAGGCGATGATGAGGCCGACGAGGAAGCCGGCGATGCCCCAGAACATCGCCATGAAGGAGGAGAACTTGATCGGCCCCATATTGTAGTTGGGACGGCCGTTGATCTCCGCCGGCGGCAGTGCCGCCGGGCGCTCGAAGTAGCGGTTGACGATGCAGAACACCGCAGCCACGCTCGCCGCCGCGCTGAGCGCGGCGTGGAAGGCGAAGGGTGCATCGAGCGCCTTGGCCGCGGCGATCACGCAGAGGAAGGCGGTGGCTGCGAACACGACAGCCAGGCCGCTTTCACCTGATGTCATGGATTTGGAGACGGAGGGCTGGCTCATCGCGGATTCTCTCTGAAAGAACACAGCGCCAGAAACCACATCCACCCTCGCGGGGAATTGATTGAAATCAAGATAGATGGATTTCTGTTAATGTGAGGCTGATCGCGGATCAGGGAGCCATATCAATCGCCTGCGGCCGGCGCCGCGCACGCGGTGGCCGATTGCTTCCGTGAAATCACGGAGTTTGAAAATCGCGGGAACTGGAGGCGCTGTCAGTCGCGCGCCGTCGCCTTGAGCGCCGCGATGACGTCCTCGCGGGCGATGATGCCGACCAGCTTCTGCGCGCTGTCGAGCACGATGATGCTCCTGATGCGATGCTCGACCATGATCTGGAGCACGCGCGTCAGCCGCGTATCGGGGCTGACATAGATGAACTCCGGCGTCATGACGTCGCCGGTCTTGCGACGCATCAGGTCGTGATAGCGCGGCAGCATCTGGCTCGGCGTGAAGGCGAAGCATTTCAGGATGTCGAACTTGGTGACGATGCCGACCACCTGTCCGTCGTCCTCGACCGGATAGGAGTTGAAATCGTCGCGCTCGAACATTTCGCTGAGTTCGAGCATGTCGAGGTCGCGCCGCACCGTTTTGACGTTGCGCGTCATGTAGCCGTCGACGGTCTGCTCAAGAAATCTGTACACGGCGCGTCCTCCTCGAATGGCTTTTGGCCGAACGGCCCTCAGTGCGACAGCAGCACGCAACGCGTGGATTGCGTGACCAGAGACTGGGTGACGCCTCCCAGGATCAGCTCACGAAACCTCGAATGACCATAGGCGCCCGCCACGATCAGGCCGGCTCCGACGTCGCCGGCGACTTTCTCCAATTGCGCGGCGGCGGGTTCGTTCCGCACGGCCTCCGAGATGCGCACGGTCGCGGTGACGCCGTGACGGGCGAGCCAGGCGGCAACGTCGGTGGCGCCGGCCATCACGACCGAGCGCTCGTCGTCGCGCTCCGGAATTGCAGCGATCGTGACGTCCCTCGCCTTGCGCAGCATCGGCAGCGCATCCGCCACCGCCCGGCGCGCCTCTGCGGTATCCTTCCAGGCCACCAGCACGCTGCGCAGGTCGAGCCAGTTGGCCCCGTCGGGGACGACCAGAAGCGGCCGGCCGGCCTGCATCACCAGATCCTTGGGGCTTGCGAGCGCGAAAGCGTCGGAGAAGGCCGGGCTCTGCCCGCCGCTGACGACGATGTCGGCGCAACGCGCCTGCGCCAGAATGAATCGCGCCGGAAAATCCATGGCGCTGCGCCACTCCGCGTGCCCGCCGCGATTCCTGGTAGCGGCGCGGAATTGCGCCTCCAGAGCCGCCAGCCGCCGCCTGACGGACGCTTCGCCCTCGTCGATCAGCCGCTGGGCCTCGGCGCCGTCGGTGAAATAGAGTGGCGGTGTGAACTGCGCCGCGGCAACCCCGACGATGGCTGCCTCGAACCGCTCGGCGAGTTCGCCCGCGACTTGAAGGCGCGCCTCGTTGGACTGATCGAGCGCCAGGCTGACCATCACGGTCGCGTATGTCATCGGGATTCTCCGGGAGGCAATGAACTGCGCGGAATCTAGCGCTGCCGACGCGAAGCAGGATGAGATAGATCAAACCGCCTTCCACCCGAGACCACCGGAATTACGCCAATGGAATCAAACATCGGAACTTGCCTCCGGGCCGGGCTTGGGCGAAGTTGCCGCGGTGGTTGCGGCACCCGGGCCCGCGGCACGAGAATGGGAGTGACGACTTGGCGCCGACCCGCGTAACGCAACCGCCGGATGACGGCCGGGGCGAGCATTTCCGGGTCCGGATCGAGGGATTCGGCGTCGGCACCTGGGATCTCGACCTCCAGACCCGGGCGCTGGACTGGTCGGATACCGCGCAAACCCTGCTCGGGATCGCGCACGATCAGCCGGCCAGCTACGACCTCTTCCTGTCACGCCTCAGGCCCGAGGACCGCGAGCGCGTGGAGAGCGCGGTCAAGCGCGTCTCCGAACGCGGCGGCGGCTTCGACGTGTCCTTCAGGGTCGCCAGCGCCTCCAACGGAGGGCAGTGGATTCGCGCCCGGGCGGGACTCATTCGGGACGAAGCCGGCACCGCCCGCCATCTCAGCGGCATCTTTCTCGATATCGACGAGGAGAAGCAGGTCGAGGAAGCACTCCGGACCCGCGAGACCCACCTCCGCTCGATCCTCCACACAATTCCCGACGCCATGATCGTCATCGACGGCCACGGCATCATCCAGCTGTTCAGCACGGCCGCCGAGCGCCTGTTCGGCTGGTCCGAGCTCGAGGCGATCGGCCAGAACGTCAACATCCTGATGCCGGAGCCCGACCGCTCCCGGCACGACAGCTACATTTCGCGCTACCGCACCACGAGCGATCCCCACATCATCGGCATCGGGCGTATCGTGACCGGCAAGCGCCGCGACGGCACCACCTTCCCGATGCACCTGTCGATCGGCGAGATGCAGTCCGGCGGCGAGCCCTATTTCACCGGCTTCGTCCGCGACCTCACCGAGCACCAGCAGACCCAGGCGCGGCTGCAGGAATTGCAATCCGAGCTCGTCCATGTCTCGCGGCTGAGCGCCATGGGCGAAATGGCGTCCGCGCTCGCGCACGAGCTCAACCAGCCGCTGGCGGCGATCAGCAACTACATGAAGGGCTCGCGGCGGCTGCTTGCCAGCAGCGTTGATCCGAACATGCCCAAGGTCGAAAGCGCGCTGGACCGTGCCGCCGAGCAGGCGCTGCGCGCCGGCCAGATCATCCGGCGCTTGCGCGACTTCGTCGCCCGCGGCGAATCGGAGAAGCGGGTCGAGAGCCTGTCCAAGCTGATCGAGGAGGCCGGCGCGCTCGGGCTCGCCGGCGCGCGCGAGCAGAACGTGCAGCTCCGCTTCAGTCTCGATCCGGGGGCCGATCTCGTTCTCGCCGACCGGGTGCAGATCCAGCAAGTCCTGGTCAACCTGTTCCGCAACGCGCTGGAAGCGATGGCCCAGTCGCCGCGGCGCGAGCTCGTCGTCACCAACACCCCCGTCGCCGACGACATGATCGAGGTCGAAGTGTCCGACACCGGCACCGGTTTCCAGGACGACGTCATTCCGAACCTGTTTCAGACTTTCTTCACCACCAAGGACACCGGCATGGGCGTGGGACTGTCCATCAGCCGCTCGATCATCGAGGCTCACGGCGGGCGCATGTGGGCCGAGAGCAACGCATCGGGCGGGGCGACCTTCCGCTTCACCCTCCCGGCAGCCGATGAGAGCGATGCATGACGACCAAGGGACATATCTACGTCATCGACGACGACGCGGCGATGCGGGATTCGCTGAACTTCCTGCTGGATTCCGCCGGCTTCGGCGTCACGCTGTTTGACGACGCGCAAGCCTTTCTCGACGCCCTGCCCGGCCTCACCTTTGGCTGCGTCCTCTCCGACGTGCGCATGCCTGGAATCGACGGGATCGAGCTGTTGAAGCGGATGAAGGCGCAGCAGAGCCCGTTCCCGATCCTGATCATGACCGGTCACGGCGACGTGCCGCTCGCGGTCGAGGCGATGAAGTTAGGGGCGGTCGACTTCCTGGAAAAGCCGTTCGAGGACGACCGCCTCACCGTCATGATCGAAGCGGCGATCCGCCAGGCCGAGCCGGCCGCCAGAAGCGAGGCCGTCGCGCAGGATATCGCCGCCCGCGTCGCCTCCTTGAGCCCCAGGGAGCGTCAGGTCATGGAAGGGCTGATCGCCGGCCTTTCCAACAAGCTGATCGCCCGAGAATACGACATCAGCCCGCGCACCATCGAGGTGTACCGGGCCAACGTCATGACCAAGATGCAGGCCAACAGTCTTTCGGAGCTGGTTCGCCTCGCGATGCGCGCCGGCATGCTCAACGATTGAGGCAAGTCAAAGCCCTTGCCGGCTGCTGTGCTAGTCAAGCAGAATGATCGAGGTCAGTTCACATCACGAGCGGCTGCCGTCCCCCGCAAAACCCACCGTCTTTGTGGTCGATGACGATGCCGCCGTCCTGGGATCCCTGCGGTTCCTGCTGGAAACCGACGGCTTTGCCGTGCGGACCTTCAGGAGCGGCACGGCGCTGCTCAATGCCGGCGGCGCGTCCGGGGCCGACTGCTACGTGATCGACTACAAGATGCCCGACATCAACGGAATCGAGCTCGCCGGCCGCCTGCGCAAATCCGACGGCGAAACGCCCGTGATCCTGATCACCGGCTATCCGGACGAGAACATCTCGACTCGGGCCGCCGCAGCAGGCGTAAAAGACGTGGTTTTGAAGCCGCTCCTTGACGAAAACCTGGTCAAGCGCATCCGCCGCGCCATCCAGGACCGGTCTCGGGCGTGACCTACGGGGTTCTACGTAGGTAGACCCCCTTAAGATATCGCTCGAAATTTTCGAACCTCCCGATACCGCGTACCAATGCGTCATCACAACGGAGATGGCGCAGATGCTGACCGAGACGCTCAACACCCAGACGATCAAGACCCAGATCAACGGCAGCAAGATTGCCCCCGCCCATCCCGTCTCCGACCAGTTCGGTGCGATCACGGGCCATGTCGGCCTCGTCGCCACCGAGTTCTCCTACCGCAAGGACGAGGAGATCTATGGCGAGGACGAGCCGGCCGAATATGTCTACCAGGTCGTGTCAGGCGCCGTGCGCAGCTACAAGCTTCTCTCCGACGGCCGCCGCCAGATCGGCGCCTTCCATCTTCCCGGCGACGTGTTCGGCCTTGAATCCGGCGCCACCCACCGTCTTGCGGCCGAGGCCATCATCGACACCAGCGTGCGCCTCGTGAAGCGCTCCAGCCTCGAGAAGGCTGCCGGCATCGACGTGCAGGTCGCCCGCAAGCTCTGGGCGATGACCGCCGGCGAGCTACGCCACGCCGAGGACCACATGCTGCTGCTGGGCCGCAAGACCGCGATGGAGCGTGTCGCGACCTTCCTGCTCGAAATGGACCGCCGCCTCGCCGTCGCCGGCATGATGGCGCTGCCGATGTGCCGCCGCGATATCGGCGACTATCTCGGCCTCACCCTCGAAACCGTGTCGCGCGCACTGTCGCAGCTTCAGGCCCAGGGCATTCTCGGCTTCTCCGGCGCCCGCCAGATCGTGCTGCGCAACCGCCAGCGCCTGCACAATCTCGACGCCTGATCTTCTTCCTCCCCACCCACTTGGCCGGCCGAACCCGTTTCGGCCGGCCATTTCTTTTGTGGTTCAGAGCCTGCGCCGGGTCTCCGGCATCACGAGGAGGATCAGCAGGAGCCCCGTCGCAGCAACGCCGGACAGGCCGATGAAGGCGGTGGCGTTGCCGAACTTGTCGCTGACATAACCGCCGAGCGCCGTGCTCAGCGACGCACCGATGCCGGTCGCGGTGCCGACGATGCCCTGCGCCAGATTGAAGTGGCCGCTGCCGAAGGCGACGTCGGCGACGATCAGCGGAATCATCACCGCGAACACCGCCGCGGTGATGCCGTCGAACACCTGCACCGCGACCAGCAGATATGGATCGCGCACGGTCGCGAACAGCAGGCCGCGGATCACCAGCGCGCCGAATCCGATCAGCAGCAGCGGCCTACGGCCCCACGCTTGCGCCTTGCGCCCGACGGTTGGCGACAACAGCGCCACGATCGCCTGCGGGACGACAATGCAAAAGGCGACCAGCACCGTCGCCCACTGGCTCGACCGCGCCGTCACCGCGCTCGCCATCAGCGGCATCATCGCGGCGTTTGCCAGCTGCAACAGCAGCACACTGAGCGCGAAGACGATCAGCGGCCGCTGCCGTACCAGGTGCCAGACATTGGTGTCGCCGCGATCCTTCGCCTCGCGCGGCATCTCGCCGTGGCAGCGCGCGATGTCGACCTCCTCCTCGCGAATGCGAGACAGCGCGATCAGGGTGGGGATCGCAAGCAGGAACGTGACCAGGAAGACCGAGCGGCTCGACAGCAGATAGCCGGCCGTGCCCATCACGGCGGCAGCAACGCCATTGCCGAGGGAGGCAAACCGCGCGTTGCGGCCGAGCCGCTCGCCGATCGCGAGCGGGCCGACGAGGCCGAGGCTGATCGCGGCGATCGCCGGGCCCAGCACGCAGCTTGCCGCCGCATGCAGCGTCGCGGCGGCCACGACCACGGGGAAGATCGGCATCGCGGCATAGGCGAGCGCGCAAAAGCCGATGGTCGCGATGGCAAGGGCGGCGACCAGCCGCTCGGATTTTGCCGCGTCGATGATCGCCCCGCCCGGCATCTGCCCGATCAGGGCGACGATGCCGCCGATCGACAGCACGAGGCCGATCTGGCCCTGCGTCCATTTCTCCGTCGTCAGATAGACCGCGATGAAGGGGCCGAAGCCGGTCTGCACGTCGGCGAGGAAGAAGATGAACCAGTCGAGGCCGCGCAGGCTCCGGCGCGACGGCGCCGGAAGGCCTGCGGCCGACGGCGCGGCAAGGTAGTCCTGCTCAACGCGGCCGGCGCGATCCTCGGCTGCATGGTTCGGCTTTCTCGACAACAGCACCGGCGGCCATCCCTCCCCGCCCCTCACTGAATCGCTTGCAGCGGTTGCAGGCTCCCGGATGCGCCGAGCACCACCATCGGCGTGTCTTCCTTGTATTCCGGCGCGGCCGCGACCTGCGCCTTGGTCAATTCCAGCGTGATGCTGTCCTTCTTGTTGGCGATCTTGCCGAACCGCATCGCGTTCCAGTCCACCACGATCTTGCGGCTGCCGACGCCGAGGAAGCCGCCGAAATCGATCACGGCGGCACGCACATGCCCGCTCCGATCGACGATGACGTCGACGATGCGGCCCATGTCCTCGTTCGCCGCGCTGAGCACGTCGCGGCCGAGCACACCGTGCGCATCGCTCGCGCCGATGATGGTCACGGACGGCGGCGGCGCGGCATCCTTCGGCGTGACCTGCACCGCCGAGGCCGGCGGCTGTGCCGTCGCCGGCGCGTTCGCTTCGCTCGGGGGTGTACTCGGGGGCGCGGGCTGTTCCTCCGCGGCACGCGATCCCGCGACCGTCCATCCCGCGACGATCGCGACGCTCAAGACCAACCATCCGGCGGTACGCATGAACCCTCCTCCCGGCGCGCCGTCAGCGCGCCAGTACGATCGACACCTGGATCTGGCCGCGCGTGCGCAACACCTCCAGCGCCACGTCGTCGCCGTGGCGGCTGACGCGCAGATCCACGCTGGATTCGCGCAGGCGCAGATCGTGCAGGATGACCTCGTTCAAGAACGCCGGCAGATGCGGATTGCGCAGGCGGATCTCGCCGCGCGCCACGTCGAACTCGATGCCCAGCGCCGCCTCCAGCAGCGTGAACGGCGTCGCGCTGGCCCAGGCCTGCGGCGCGCAGGCGACCGGATAGAGCGTCGGGCCGCGCCGCTTCTCGCGCCGGAAGCCGCAGAACAGTTCGGGCAGCCGCCGCAGATCCATGTAGGTCGCGGCGTCGAACAGCCCCTTGAAGACATGCGCCACCGAATGCTTGAGGCCGTAGCGCGCCAGCCCCAGCGCGATCAGCGCGTTGTCGTGCGGCCAGATCGAGCCGTCATGATAGGACATCGGGTTGTAGCGCACCTCGCCCTGCGCGACCGTGCGGATGCCCCAGCCCGAGAAGAAATGCGGCCGCATCAGGTCGGCGGCGACGAGACGGGCGCGGTCCTCGCGGATCATGCCGCTGAACAGGATCTGCCCGGCATTCGAGGTCCGCACCTTGCAGGGCCGCTTGTTGCCGTCGAGGGCAAGCGCATAGGTGCCGAGCTCCTCGCACCAGAATGCCTGCTCGAAGCGCGCGGCCAGCGCCTTGGCCTCGGCCTCGAGCTTGCGCACGCGGTCCGGCTTGCCGAGCCGCAGCGCGCAACGCGCGGCAAGCTGCTTGGCCGCATAGACGTAGCCCTGGACTTCCGCGAGCGCGATATTGCCCTCGGCGAGCCGGCCGTCGGCATGGAAGATCGCGTCGTAGGAATCCTTCCAGCCCTGGTTGGCCAGCCCCTTCTCCGTCGCGCGCTGGTATTCGACGAACCCGTCCTGATCGGGATCGCCGGGGCCGTCGATCCAGGCAAGCCCCGCCTCGATCGCAGGCCACAGCTCGATCAACGTGGCCTCGTCGCCGGTGCGCTCGAAATAGCTTCCGGCGAGCAGCACGAACAAGGCGGTCGAATCCACGCTGCCGTAATATTGCGAGAACGGCACCTCGCGCAGCGCCGCCATCTCGCCGCCGCGCATCTCGTGCAGGATCTTTCCGGGCGCGGCATCGGCGAGTGGATCGATCGCCTTCGCCTGGAAATGCGCCAGCCGCCGCAGCACGCCCTTGGCGACCCGCGGGTCGATCCAGAGCATCTGGAGCGCGGTGATCAGCCCGTCGCGGCCGAAGGTCGTCGAGTACCAGGGAATGCCGGCATAGGGATAACGGCCCTGCGGCGTCTCCGTCATCAGCATGTTGAGGTCGGCCATGGCCTGGCACAGCACCTCGTTGAAGATGTTGTTGGAGGTTTCGATGCTGGCCGCGCCCATGGTCGACTGGCGCATCTCGCGGCGGTGGGCCAATAGGCCCCTGAAAAAGCGCGTCGGCTTCTCCGCCACCGGCCGGTTGCAGGACGCGGCCACGAACAGCGATTTCGACTCGTGCGGATCCAGCTCGAGCTGCCAGTTGGCGGCGTTGACGGACAGCCGCGTCGGACGCGGGTCGAAATGCAGGCCGGTGCTGCGCTCGACATCGTCGAGGCCGCGATATTCGAACAGGACGTCGGTCGGCCCGAGCAGGCGGCTGGCGCCGGTCCCGCGGCGCGGGCGCCGCTCGCCGCGGACCTCGAACAGATCGGCAAAATCATTGTCGAACAGCAGCGTCAGCTCGAAGCTGGCGCGCCGGTCGCCATGGTTCTGCACGCCGATGCGCTGATAGGCGGTGCCGCGCCACAGGAAGATCGTGCGCACGATGTGCAGCAGGTCCTTTTGCAGCACGAGGCTGCCCTGGCGGTAGATGTCGGGGTTGGTGAGGTCGACGGTCAGCGCCGAATTGTCGTCGCGCAGGTTGGAGCCGAGCAGCAGGGGCTGGAGATCGTCGAGCACGAGCTCCAGCCGCGCGAGGTAGCGCGTGTCATGGTGAAACAGGCCGTCCGGCCCACCGGCCGATGCACCGATGTCGCCATGGCTGTCGAGCACGATGAAGGTGTCGTCGTGCTTGAGCGAGCGCCGCGGCCGCGCCGACGGCCCCGTCATCGGGATGTAGAACGGCTGCTCCGCGACCTGCTCCACGGTCCGCGCCACAGAGACGAACTTGGTGACGACTTCGGCTGGCATAAGCTGCTCCCCTGCGCCTGTTTCGAAACGCAACCAACGCGAACGCGACTGTCGGTTTACGCGGCGAACTTCGCGAGCCGGCTCATCTCCTGCGTCACCAGTTCACGATAGGGTCCGTGCCCCTGCATCAGGCGATCGGGCGCACCGTCCTCGATGATCTTGCCGGCCTTCAGCACCACCACGCGATCGAAATTGCGCAGCGTCGCGAGGCGATGCGCGATCGCGATCACGGTCCGGCCGCGCATCAGGCGCATCAGTGCCTCGCGGATCGCCTCCTCGGACTCGCTGTCGAGCGCCGCGGTGGCCTCGTCCAGCAGCAGGATCGGCGCGTCCTTCAGGAAGGCGCGTGCAATCGCGATGCGCTGGCGCTGGCCGCCGGACATCTTGACACCGCGGTCGCCGACCATGGTGTCGAGGCCTTCCGGCAGGCTATCGATGAAATCGCAGCGCGCCGCGATCGCCGCGCGCAGCACCTCGTCGTCGGTCGCGTTCGGCCGGCCGTAGCGGATGTTCTCACGAATGGAGCGGTGGAACAAGGAAATGTCTTGCGGCACCACCGAGATCGCCTCACGCAGGCTGAGCTGGGTCACCTTGGCGATGTCCTGGCCGTCGACGGTGACGCTGCCGTCGTCGACGTCGTAGAAGCGCTGCAGCAGCGTGAACAGCGTCGATTTGCCGCCGCCGGACTGGCCAACCAGGCCGACGCGCTGGCCGGGCTGGAGCCGCAGGCTGAACCGCTCGAAGATCTTCTCGCCGCCGGGATAGCCGAAGGTGACGTTGTTGAACGCGATCGCGGCGCCGCTCTTGACCAGCGGCTCGGCCTCGGGGTGATCGCGCAATTCGTGCGGCACCAGCAGCGTGGCGATCGCCTCGGTCAGGCGCGCGACGTGCTGGGTGACGTCGACCAGCGCCACCGCGAGATCGCGCGTGGCGTTGAGAATGGACAGGCCGAGGGTGCAGACCAGCACGACGTCGCCGGTGGTCGCCTGACCGTCCTGCCAGAGCGTGATCGCCCAGGCCATCAGCGCAATGGTAAGCACTACGGTCACGCCGGCATGCGTGAGCCGCAGCTTCTCCAGATAGCGCAGGCTGCGGCCGCGCGCGGTGAGTTCCCGGTTCACGGTCGCATCGAACCGCTCGTGCTCGTGGCTGATGCCGCAGAAGGCGCGGACCAGCGGCATGTTGCTGATGACGTCGATCATCTCGCCGTCGACGACCGCCGCCTTGTCGGCGAAGTCGTCATGCAGCGGCTTGCCGGCCGCGGCCAGATGGAACATCGCAATCACCATGCCGCCCGCGACCACGATCAGGCCGAGCGCCATGTAGGGACTGACGGTTCCAATCAGCATGATTGCCGCAATTGTGGCAATGCATGGCGGCAGCACGTTCCAGACGAACATGTTCTCGACCGTGAACACCGCGTTCGACGTTGCCGTGATACGGCTGGTCAGCATGCCAGGCATACGGTCGGAGAAGTAGCTCGGCGCGTGTCCGGTCAGATGGCGAAAGATGTCGCGGCGCAAATCGCCGGTGACGCGGACGAACGTAAAGCTCGCCGTCCAGCTCGCGATCCGCCACAGGAAGTTGTCCGCGGCGATCAGCGACATGAGCAGAATGAATGCCAGCCATACGCTGCCGCCATGCGCGGTTCCCGCCGACAGACTGTCGACCAGGGATTTGACGCCATACTGCGTGCCCACGGAGCAGGCAACGGCTGCAACGACAGCGGTCAGGATCACCAGGTGGGAGGCAAGCCGTCGCCGAAGATAGCGCAAGACAAAGGCAAATGGTCTGCGCGCGTATCCAGAAAGATGATCCATGTGGCTGTCGCCCCGTAGTGATGATTACAGTTTTTTCTACCAGCCGACTGAACATCGACCGCTTCGTCCCGGTTCCGGGCCAAGCGATCACGACATGCGGATGCGGACGATCTGCGAAGAGGAGATGGCAGCATCGAGACAAGGCGCGCGATGTGTCGAATATGTAACGTTTGTTGAGAGGAACTTCGCAAGTGCGGGAACGTTCCCTTCCCTGGCATAGCCGGTGCCGCACAGGCTGGGGGTTTTTCAACGTTCATGATCGCAGAGGAGAAGGTGAGATGCGCATTGCGCAGGTAGCTCCGTTGACGGAGGCTGTTCCACCCAAGCTGTATGGCGGCACCGAGCGGGTGGTGCATTGGTTGACGGAAGAGCTGGTGGCCCTGGGACATGACGTGACGCTGTTCGCCAGTGGCGACTCGCAGACGTCGGCAAAGCTGGACGCCCTCTGGCCGCGGGCGCTTCGCCTCGACGGTTCCGTGCGCGACCCCAACGCCCTGCACATGGTGCTGCTGGAGCGTGTGCGGCAGAAATGTGACGACGAGGAGTTCGACTTCCTCCACTTCCATCTCGATTATTATCCGTGGTCGCTGTTCCACCGGCAGCCGACACCGTTCGTGACCACGCTGCACGGCCGGCTCGACCTGCCGGAGCATCAGCCGGTGTTCAACATCTTCTCCAAGATGCCGGTGATCTCGATCTCGAATGCCCAGCGGCGGCCGGTGCCGCAGGCGAAGTGGGTGACGACGATCCATCACGGCCTGCCGGAGAACCTGCTGACGCCGAAGCAGGCCAAGCAGGAATATCTCGCGGTGCTCGGCCGCATCGCGCCGGAAAAGGGCGTCGACCGCGCCATCAAGATCGCGACCCATTGCGGTATCCCGCTGAGGATCGCAGCCAAGGTCGATCGCGCCGACCAGGATTATTACGACGAGCTGATCCGGCCGATGATCGAGAACAATCCGCTGGTGGACTTCATCGGCGAGATCAGCGATCACGAGAAGTCGGATTTCTTGAGCGGTGCGCTCGGACTTCTGCTGCCGATCGACTGGCCCGAGCCCTTCGGCCTCGTGATGATCGAAGCCATGGCCTGCGGAACGCCGGTCGTCGCCTTCAACCGCGGCTCGGTGCCGGAGATCATCGACGAAGGCCTCACCGGCTTCGTGGTCGAGGACGTCATCAGCGCCGCCGGCGTCGTCAAGCGCCTTCCGCAACTGGACCGCGCGGCGATCCGCAAGCAGTTCGAAAAGCGGTTCACGGCACGGCGAATGGCACTGGACTATCTCGCCGCCTATCGCAGCCTGACGGAAGCGCAGGCGCCGCGGATCAAGCTGGTGAGCAGCGCGGAGTAGTACACGCTGTCGCCTCAAATTGCACTGTCATGCCCCGCGAAGGCGGGGCATCCAGTACGCCGCGGCAGAAGTTGAATCACACAACTCCCGCCGCGGAGTACTGGATCGCCCGGCCAAGCCGGGCGATGACAGTGAGTGTGTGGCGCCCCGCTCTATCAACGAGTCATTGCGAGCGCAGCGAAGCAATCCAGAGTCTTTCCGCGGAGGGGTTCTGGATTGCTTCGCTGCGCTCGCAATGACGGAGGACGCGGCAGCAGCGGTGCCTTACGTCACCATTGCTCTTTTCGGCTCGACGATCTCGAACATCCGCGGGAATTCGTCCATCAGGCCCATCAGCTCGGCGAGCTTCATCGGATTGCCTGATAGCGTGATCTTGCCGGCGGCGACCGCCTCCGGAAAGCTCGTCAGCTTCGCGATGACCTCGTCGAGCGTCGCGCGCGCCAGCGTGAAGCTCACATCGGCGTTTTCCGCCTGCACGCCCTCGCTATAGGTGAGCGCGCAGTTTTCCAGGTTGAGCACGAATGTCTCGCCAGTATCCGAAAAACGCCAGTTCAGCACAATGTGCTTTCCTTCCGCCTTGGGGCCGTTGAGGCGGATGCCGAGCACGTCCCAGAGCTGCCCGGTGCGCAGCGCCGCCAGCGTCTCGCGCGGCATTGGCGGGCGCGGCGGGGCCTTCGGCATCCCCTGGCGCAATTCCTGGGCGCCGAACAGATAGGCGTTGCGCCAGGTCGCGCTCTCGGCGGCATAGCCGAGCTGCTCCAGCGTATCGGCCAGCAGGCTACGTGCCGCCGCATTGTCAGGCTCGGCGAAGACGAGATGGCCGAGCGCCTGCGCGACGAAGCGGAATTCGCCCTTGTCAAAATCCGTCCGCGCACGGGCGAGGATCGCGTCGGCGCCGCCCATATACTCGACATACTTCCTGCCCGATGCCACCGGCGGCAGCGGATCGAGATTGACCGGATTGGCGTCGTACCAGCCGAGATATTTCTGGTAGATCGCCTTCACATTGTGCCGGATGTGGCCGTAATAGCCGCGGCCGTGCCAGGCGCCCTCCAGGCTCTTCGGCAGCTGGATCGTTTCGGCGATCTCGGCGGCGGTGAGGCCGTGGTTCATCAGGCGGATGGTCTGGTCGTGCGCGAACTTGTAGAGATCGCGCTGCTGCCGGATCATGGTGCCGATGCGCTCGCGGCCCCACACCGGCCAGTGATGCTGGCCGCACATCGCCTCCGCCCTGCCGTCCCACAGCTGCAGGGCCTCGCCGAGGTACTTCGACCAGGCCAGCGCATCGCGCACGTCGGCGCCGCGGAACGGCAGCAGATTGTGGAAATTGTGGGTGCAGTTTTCCGCGAGGTTCAACAACTTGTAGCGCGGAATGAAGAAGTGCATCTCCGCCGGCGCTTCGCTGTTCGGCGCCATCTGGAATTCGAATTCGACGCCGTCGATCACCCGCCTGTCGCCGGTCGCCATGATCAAATCAGTCGGACGCAGCAGCGCGACCGAGCCCGCCGCCATCGACTTGCCGAGCCCGCAATCGACCTGCGCGCGCACGCCCTTGGCGAGGAACGGGCCGAACTGGTACTGCGCCCGCCGCAGCATTGCAGGCCCCGCGATGATGTTCTCGGAGACGGCATGCTCCATGAACAGGTTCGGCGCGATGATCGGCACGCTGGCCGTGGCGAGCGCGTCCTCCTCCAGCACGCCGCGCGCGCCGCCCCAATGGTCGGTGTGGGTATGGGTGAAGATGACGGCGGCCACCGGCTTGGTGCCGCGATGCCGGAAGTAGAGATCGAGCGCGGCGCGCGCACCTTCGATCGAGGTCAGCGTGTCCACGACGATGACGCCGCTGTCGCCCTCGATCAGCGTCATGTTGGCGATGTCGAGCCCACGCACCTGGTAGACGCCTGGCACGACCTCGAACAGCCCATGCTGCATGTTGAGGCGCGACTGCCGCCACAGGCTGGGATTGACCGTGGGCGGCGCCTGGTCAGTGGAGAGAAAGCCGTAGGGCTCGAGGCTCCAGACCGTCCGCCCCTGCGGGTTGGTGATCGCCGCATTCTCGATCGTGCCGAGAAAGCCGCGCGCGGCATCGTCGAAATCCCGCGTGTCGGAAAACGGCAGCGCATTCAGCATCGCCGTTTGCCGCGCGATGACGGACGGTGTTGCGTCCTTCGGTTCGCGGCTGAGTTCAGTCATTTCGGTTTCCTCCGGCCTGTTGCGCGGCATCTAACCGCATCTCGAGGTCGATTGCCATCATTGGCGGAGGCAGCACAGGCTCCCCACAGGGGGAGAGCGTGCACCGAATTCGCCACCCTCGCTAATGCATCCCCAGCACCCGCGGCAGCCACAGCGTCAAATCGGGCCAGTAGGTCACGATGACGAGGAAGCCGAGCATGGTGATCAGCCACGGCAGCACCGCGACCGCGAGCTCGGTTATTCGCATTCGCGCGATCATCGAGGCGACATAGAGGTTGAGGCCGACAGGCGGATGGCAGAGGCCGACCTCCATGTTGACGTCCATCACGATGCCGAAATGCACGAGGTCGATGCCGAGCTTCTTGGCCGCCGGTGCCAGGATCGGCGCCATGATCAGGATGATCGAGTTCGGCTCCATGAAGTTGCCGGCGAGCAGCAAGAGGATGTTCACCACCAGCAGGAAGCCGACCCAGCCGAGGTTCTGCGCCGCGATCCAGTCGGCGAGCGTCGCCGGCAGGTTCTCGTTGGAGAGCACGAAGGAGAACAGCACTGCGTTGGTGACGATGTAGAGCAGCATCGCGCTGGTATTGGCGGCGCGGAGCAGCACCCGCGGCACGTCTTTCAGCCCGATGGCCCTGTACACGAACACCGCGATGACGAAGGAGTAGACCGCGGCCATCGCCGCCGCCTCGGTGGCGGTGAACAGGCCGCTGTAGATGCCGCCGATGATGATGACGACCAGCATCAACCCCCAGATGCTCTCGCGGAAGGTGCGGACGGTCTCACCCCAGCTCGCCTTCGGCAGGCGTGGATAGTCGCGCTTGCGCGCGAGCCACCAGGTGACGATGCAGAGCATGGTCGTCAGCATGATGCCGGGCAAGAGGCCCGCGACGAACAGCGCGCCGATCGAGGTATTGGTCGAGACGGCGTAGACGATCTTCGGGATCGACGGCAGCATCAGGATGCCGAGCGAGCCCGCGACCGTGATGATGCCGGCGCCGAAATGCATGGGATAGCCATGGCGGACCATCTCCGGCAGCACGATCGCGCCGATCGCGGCAACGGTCGCGACGCTCGAGCCGCAGACCAGCGCGAACATCGCGCAGGCGACGATGCCGGCCAGGCCGAGACCGCCATGCCAGTGGCCGATCAGCGAGGTCGCGAAATTGATCATGCGACGCGCGACGCCGCCATGGGTGAGGAAATTGCCGGCGAGGATGAAGAACGGGATCGCCATGATCTCGAAGCCCTCGATGCCCGTGAAGAGCTTCATCGAGACCGCCTCGATCGGCACCGTGGTCAGCGTGAACAGGAACGTCATCACGGTGAGGCCGAGCGCGATCGAGACCGGGATGCCGGTCAGCATCAGCGCGATCAGCAGCGCGAAGACGGTCGCGGCCCGCATCCAGTGCGGCAGCAGCACCACGCCGAACTTCTCGGCGAGGCACATCGCGAAGATCAGGATCGGCGCCAGGATCAGGATGACGCCGAGCGGCGACACTTTTCGCGCGGCGGCTTTGGTCGCGGCGCCGGCGGGCTGCGGATGCAGCGCGGGCGAGACGTCGGCCTCCACGCCTTCGACACGGGTCTCGTCGTGGTGCGGCAGCTCGCCGGTCCAGTAGTAGAACCATGAGACCTGGAGGAAGCGGAAACACATCAGGCCGGAGCCGAGCGGGATCGCCAGATAGACGAACCACATCGGCGCTTCCAGATCGTTGGACTGCTGCCCGGTGTGGAACATCTCCTTCACGAAGGAGGCGCCGAAGGCGGCGATCATGCCGGTGAACAGCGCGCCGCAGAGCAGCGCGAACAGGATCACGTGCTTGCGCGAATGTTCGGGCAGGCGGTTGACGAGCAGGTCGACGCCGACATGGATGCCGGTGCGCACGCCATAGGCCGCGCCGAACTTCGCCATCCAGATGAACATGTAGATGCAGAGTTCCTGCGCCCATGACAGGTCGAGCTCGGACAGGAAGGTGAACACCGTCATCGACAGCGTCGCGAGCCACGTCATCCCGTGTGCGGCCGCCCAGCGCGACAGGACGATCGACTCGCCCGCGCCATAGCGATGCAGGACCGCGATGAAGATCAGGCCGGTTGCGGCCGCAATGAGCGTCGCGATCAGCCATTCTTCGAGATGATTGAGCGCCTGGTTGAGCACGCGAAGCAAATCAAGGTCCCCCTACCGATGCGAAACGGCCGGGAGCGCACACACTCCCGACCGTTTGTATTATTCCTCCGGAAATCGCGTCAGTTCATCTTGACGTCGAGTTCCTTGGCGACGAGATCGAGCACTTCCTGCCCGACCCGGCCCTTGGCCCATTTGTAAGTCGGCTGCATCGCTTCCTGCCACGCCTTGCGATCGGCGTCGGTGAGATAATGCAGCGTGGTCTTGCCCGCCTTCTTGATCTCGGCGAGCGCGTCCTCGTTCTCCTGGCGTGCGATCGAATTGGTGTAGTCGGTCGCCTCGTTCATCGCCTTCTCGAGCTGAGCGCGAATGTCGGGCGGCAGGCCGGACCAGAATTTGGAGTTGACGATGACCGCATATTGCAGATGGGCATGATAGGACACGGTGATGTCCTTCTGCACCTCGTAGAACTTCTGCGTCCAATAGTTGGACGCGGTGTTCTCGCAGCCGTCGACCACGCCGGTCTGCAGCGCCTGGTAGACCTCGGAGAACGCCATGATCTGCGGGATCGAACCCATCAGGCGGAAATACTGGTCCGCGATCTTCGATCCGGAGATACGGAATTTCAGGCCCTTGAAATCCTCCGGCTTCATCAGCGAACGATTCGACGACACCATGTGGAAGCCGTTGTCCCAATAGGCGAGACCGCTGATGCCCTTGGCCTCCAGCTTCTGGAACAGCCACTTGCCGACCGTGCCCTTCATCGCATTGGCATAGGTCTCGTCGTCCTTGAACAGCCAGGGCAGGTCGAGCGCCTCGAATTCCTTGATCCCGAGCGGCGCGAACTTCGCGGTCGAGGGCGCGAGCATCTGCACCGAGCCGAGCTGCAGCGCCTCGATCTCTTCCTTGTCCTTGTAGAGCGAGGAGTTTGGATAGACTTCGATCTTGACCTTGCCGTCGGTGTACTTCTCGGCGAGTTCCTTGAACTTCAGAGCGCCCTTGCCCTTCGGGGTGTCGTTGGCGACGACGTGGCTGAATTTGATGCTGATCGGGCTCTGGGCCTGGGCCAGGACAGGAACGAAGGCCGGAGCCAAAGCAAACGTGGCCGCTGCGACCGCAAGAAGCAGTTTGCGCATGAATGACCTCCCCAATAACCCTAGAAAACCGGGTTCTTTTTTGTTTTGCAGGCCAGTAGTGGCAGCAATCCGCCAGCCGAACAACTAGACCTAAGCCCAATTTTCCCGCAGCCAAGCTAGCTTGACTGCTACTGAACGCGCAACCGGGGGCCAGCCCCTCTCCCGGGCTACCGCAGATGAGATCCGCGCGACTGCCGAGGGTGCTCGGCCTGCATGGTGCGAGACGCCTGCTTTGGCGGGCTCATCACCATGAAGGTCTGATGTCACGCCGCAAGACACGACGAACGCTCATGTCGCATTGCGGCAATGCACTCATCCCTTGCGCTGGGCGACCATGAACAGACGCCGGAACGGGAACAGCGTCTGCCCCGCCGCATTCTTCGGATACGCCTTCGCCACCCGCATCCCATAGGCCGCCTCAAAGGCAGCCTTCTCGTCGCCCGCGAGCACGTCGAGATAGCGCGTCAGCCAGGTGCCCTTGGTCCATTCCTTCACCGGGTTCTCGCCTTCGAGCACCTGAAGATATTCGGTCTCCCAGATGTCGATATTGTCCGACATCGGAGCCAGAAGATCATGGTAGAAGGCCGGCCCCTCGACCGGCGGCGGGGTGACGAGATGCTCGACCTTGGGCCGCCAGGGGCCGTTCAGGGCGGTCTCGCCGATCAGCACATGCGAAGGGGCCAGAAAGTTGCGCGGCATCTGCACCGCAAGCATGCCGCCGGGCACGACCTTCTCCATCACCGACGGAAACAATGCCGCATGATTGGGCAGCCAGTGCAGTGCGGCATTGGAATAGATCAAGTCATATCGCTTGGCCGGACGCCACTGGCCAAGGTCTTCATGGGACCATTGCACGTCCGGCGCCGCCTTGCGGCCGGCGGCAACCATCTCCGCCGAGCCCTCGACGCCGGTCACGATCGCATCCGGCCAGCGCTCCCTGATCAGCTTGGTGACGTTGCCCGCGCCGGCGCCGAGATCGGCGATCTCGCGCGGCGCAAAATCCGGAATCCGCATCAACAGGTCGACAGCGGGCCGGAGCCGGTGGCCGGAGAACTTCAGATATTGCTGCGGATCCCAGACCATCGTCTCAGCCTTTTCTTTTTCGTGTTTCCTTCAACGTGGCTCTTGGTTACCACTGCTCGTCCCGCTCAGGCAATTCTCCTGACAGGGACGGGCAGGAAACGAACCGCAACGAGAAACCAAACATGAGAGCGTGCGACCATGGACCTCGGGCTCAAATCGAAAACCGCTGTCGTCACCGGAGCGAGCATCGGCATCGGCCGTGCCATCGCCAAGGGCCTGGCGGCCGAAGGCGTGCGCGTCGTCGGCGTGGCGCGGCGCACCGACCTGCTCGCCGAACTGGTGCAGGAGGTCGGCGGCGGATTGATCACGCCGTTCGAGCAGGACGTGATGGCCAAGGACGCGGCGGAGAAGATCACAGCCTTTGCCGTGGGCGAGCTCGGCCATGTCGACATCCTCGTCAACAATGCCGGCGGCAGCCGTCCCCTTCCCGTCGACGCGCCCGACAGCAAATGGGACGAGGCGATCGCGCTGAACTTCACCAGCTACCGCCGCATCGCGCATGCGCTGCTGCCGCAGATGATCGAACGCAAATGGGGCCGCATCGTCAACATCACCGGCAAGTCCGAGCCGGAAGGGCTCAACGCCGCCTTCGCCGCGAAGGCCGCCGTGCACGCCTGGGCCAAGGGCCTGTCGCGCGAGATCGGCGAGCACGGCATCACCATCAACTGCATCCCGCCCGGCCGCATCATGAGCGAGCAGATCCGCCGCAACTATCCGCCGGACTATCGCGAGCGCTTTGCCGAGGAAGAGATTCCGGTCGGCTATTGGGGCGAGCCGGAGGACCTCGCGGCGCTCGCGGTGTTCCTGGCCTCGCCGGTGGCGCGGTACATCACGGGGACGGTGATCCCGGTGGATGGGGGGCTGCGGCGGTATCAGTTCTAGGGCGGGGTCGCTGAAGCCGATCAGGCCGCGAAAGCAGGCAGTGTCCGATCTGCTCCCGGAAGCGGACAGCGTCGGCTCGCTCTGGCGAGTTGGCCATAGGCCAGGAGACGACATGTCACGGTGGCAGATGCCTCCAAATGGGTTGTTCACACCGCGCTTTTCGCGGGCGCCTAGTAGAACCACCGGTAATGCCTATTTCTTGATTGTGTTGTGCTCAGGCGACACAAATTTAGGTCCGAACAAGATGAAAGCCGTCCTACCTGCCAATGCCCGGTCTATGGTCGAGCCGTTTCTTCCCAACGATATTACGGTTTCGTGGTGGTCATCGCCCGACGAAGCAAAGGAAATGATTGCCGACGCTGCTATTGCCTGGGTTGATTTAGCGCCGGTTAGATTGACGGCGGAAGCGATCCTTGCGTCCGGGCCGACACTTAAATGGGTATCGACCATTTACGCCGGGCTTGATGGCTTTCCGTTCGACATTTTGAGAGAACGAGGTGCGATGCTAACGAATGGCGTCGGCATAAATGCTTATCCTGTTGCCGAATACGCGGTGTTGGGCGTTCTTGCAGCGGCGAAGCGCTTTGACAAAGTCATTCGCCTGCAAGACCAGCGTGAATGGCCGAACGAGCCGCCCGGCAGGACTGAACTATTCGAGACCAAAGCCCTTATCGTAGGAATGGGCGCGATTGGTAAACTGATAGGAGAACGGTTAGCGGCGTTCGGGATCGAGGTTACGGGCGTAACGCGCTCAGGTCGCAACGCTACACTGACACCAGATCAATGGCGGGCACGGCTTGGCGAATTTGACTGGATAGTTCTCGCTGCCCCTTCGACCGATGCAACCAAATCCATGATTGGTCGAAGCGAGCTTGCCGCGATGAAACCCACTGCATGGCTCATTAACATCGCGCGCGGTGACATGATCGATGAAACGGCATTGCTAGACGCATTGCACGGCAACGAGATCGGCGGCGCTTTTCTCGACCCTACACATCCTGAACCGCTCCCGCCCCATAGCCCGCTCTGGTCTGCGCCAAATACGATGATCACCATGCACTTGTCAGGGCGCAGCCAGACGAAGATGTGGCGTCGTGCAGCAGCCCTGTTCCTTAGAAACCTAGACGCCTTCCGGAGCCGCAAGCCGATGGAAAACACAATCGATTTGAATACCGGATACTAAGCCACGTCCGCTTTGGGTCAGACTGAGAAGTCCGGGCGGGCGATCGGGAAGTCGGCTTTGCCCCCATGAACGGACATTCCTGCGAACGGCAGCTTTGCGCCAGAAACCGCCCCTGGGGCGCTCGAAATCCAACTTTCGCTCTGCGAATCCCCTCCGCGGTCATGTGTTCAGTCCCCTCCAAGATCGTGGATTTCCGGTCGCATGCCCTCAGGCGTAACTTCGAGCGTCGCAAGCGTGATCGGCAGCTTGAAGCGTCGCAGTCCCGCGCTGCCCGGATTCAGGTAGAGAACGCCGCCGACCGTGTCGATCTTCGGCACGTGGGAATGCCCGGAGACGATGACGTCGATGCCGGCGCCGGGATCGCCCTGAAGGGTCTTCAGGTCGTGCAGAACGTAGATCGACTTTCCCGCCAAGCGCACAAGGTTCGTGTCGGGGTATTCGCGAGCCCACTCGCCATTGTCCACGTTTCCACGGATGGCGGTGACAGGAGCGATCCGGGAAAGCGCGTCGATGATCTCGGGACGCCCGATGTCGCCGGCATGAATGATGTGTTCGACGCCCGTCAGGGCTCGTTCCGCCTCCGGCCTCAACAGGCCGTGCGTGTCCGAAATGATTCCAATCCTGAACATCATTTTCCGTCGCTCTAAGCCGCGATCGCCAAAAGACGATCGAGAAGTTCAACCTGAGCGGACAGCATCTTAGTCCGCGCGAACTCGATATCGAACCAATCCGCGCGGTCTACTTCAGGAAAACTCTGCCGTCGACCGCTTCGGGGCGGCCATTCGATATCGAAGGTATTGCTGGTCAGCGCCGCCGGGTCAAAATGGCCCTCGCGCAATCAAACCGAAGCGAAGTTCGGCACGATGTTGCATTGACGATGCCTCGGAACAAGCGATGCGCTGTCAGCGGCTGACGCGCCACAGGGCGATCCAACCCCGTTTCCGATAGCGCTGAGCGGGCATAAACCAATGATTGCGAGAAAACCTCTGCAGATGATCCTCGTCGCTTCTTCCCGGTGCTTTGGCCGCCCAGCTTAGGCTGGGCACACCTGCGCGTTTGTGGCAGAATCAGAGCTTAGGACAGTACCTCCTCACCCAGCATTGGGTCACTTGGAGGCTTCCGGTTGAACCCATCGTTTTTCGGTTCGACGCGCATGGACAACAGGTTCCAAGTGCTATGGGAGGACGATGCCCGCGTCTTTTGCCGGGCTTTGTGTCCTGATTCCGATGCCACCTGCAGAGCTGTATTGGCAGTACATCCCAAGGCGAAGCACGCTTCGTCCGGCATCCTCGATCGGCTCGCTCACGAATTCGAACTGAAGGACCAGCTGGATGGCGCGTGGGCAATGCGGCCGCTCGGGCTGGAGTACGACGGTGGTCACCCTGTTCTGCTGCTTGAGTATCCTGGCGGCCAGCCACTCGAGCAGTTGCTTGGTGAGCCCATGGACATCGAACGCTTTTTGCGACTAGCAATCGAGATCGCGAGAGCCTTGAACAAGGTGCATCAGCGCGGCCTCGTTCACAAGGACGTGAAACCGGCGCATATACTGGTAAACTGCGACGACGAACGGATCCGGTTCACCGGTTTCGGTATCGCTTCGCGCCTGGTCCGGGAGCGACGCATGCCCGGGCCGCCCGAGTTCATCGTGGGCACGCTGCCCTACATGGCGCCCGAACAGACCGGGTGGATGAATCGCTCGATCGATTTCCGTAGCGACCTCTACTCGCTTGGTGTGACGCTCTATCAAATGCTGACTGGCTCGTTGCCGTTCACCGCGGCACATTCGATGGAGTGGGTACATTGCCATATCGCGAGAAAGCCGGTACCGCCCAGCGAGCGCGTGAGCACTGTACCGACTGCAATCTCGGCCGTAGTACTCAAGCTGCTCGCCAAGTCCGCCGAGGAACGTTATCAGGGCGCGCCGGGTCTCGAGCATGATCTACGCCGCTGCCTGAATGAATGGGAAACCGGACGTCGGATCGAAGAGTTTGCACTCGGGCAATACGACACGCCCGACCGACTGCTGATCCCCGAAAAGCTCTATGGAAGAGACCGCGAGATTGACATCTTGCTGGGCGCGTTCGACCGCATGCTCAAGAGCGGCGCGCCGGAATTGGTGCTGGTTTCCGGATATTCCGGCGTCGGCAAGTCCTCAGTGGTCAATGAGCTCCATCATCGGCTTGTTCCGTCGCACGGACTGTTCGCATCGGGCAAATTCGATCAGTACAAACGCGATATTCCGTATTCGATGCTGGTCGAGGCCTTTCAGAGCCTCGTGAGGTCTCTTCTGAGCAAGAATGACGCCGAACTCGCGAACTGGCGCCAAGCCTTTCAAGATGCGCTGGGCGCAAATGGGCGACTTGTTGTCGACCTGATTCCTGAATTGCGGCTGATCACGGGAGAGCAGCCACCCGTTCCTGATCTCCCGCCACCGCAGGCACAAAACCGCTTCCATCACGTACTCCGACGCTTCATAGGGGTATTCGCACGTTCCGAGCATCCGTTGGTACTTTTCCTCGACGATCTCCAATGGGTCGACGCCGCCACGTTGGACTTGGTTGAGGATCTGTTGACCCGGACCGATCTGCAATACCTGATGCTGATCGGGTCCTTTCGGGACAACGAGGTCACGGCCGCCCATCCGCTACGGCGTAGGCTTGAGGGCATAGAGAACGCTGGCACAAACGTGCAGCAGATCATCCTTGCGCCGCTTGCCGGCGAACACATTTCGCGCCTGATTTCTGATGCTCTAGGCTGCGATTTGCTGCATGCGGCGCCGCTCGCGCGTCTGATCCACGATAAAACGGCCGGCAATCCATTCTTCGTGAATCAGTTCCTCCACGTACTTGCCGCGGAAGGCCTCGTCCGCTTTGATCATGAGGCGGTGTGCTGGTGCTGGGATTTGGATCGCATTCACGCAAAAGGTCACACCGACAACGTCGTGGATTTGATGATCGCAAAACTGGCACAGTTGCCGGCTGACACACAGGACACGCTGCGGGAGTTGGCCTGTCTCGGAAATTTCGTCGAAACCACGACACTCTCGATCGTCCTCGGGCGCTCCGAGCAGCAGGTTCATGCGGCGCTTTGGGAGGCGGTCCGCCAGGAATTGATCGAGCAACAGACCGGCGCCTACAGGTTTGTCCACGACCGCGTACAAGAAGCCTGCTATTCGCTGATCCCGGATCATCAACGCGCGGCGCTCCATCTACGAATCGGGCGGCAGTTGCTGGCGCAGACATTCGGGGAGAAGCGCGAGAAGGCGATCTTCGCAATCGTCAATCAGCTCAACCGCGGCGCGGCCTTGATCACCTCGCGAGATGAACGCGTGCAGCTTGCGGAGCTCAATCTGACAGCCAGCCTGCGCGCGAAGGCGTCGGCGGCCTACGCGGCATCGCTCAATTATGCCGCAACCGGTGCGGCATTGTTACCGCACGACGGTTGGGAGCGCTTCCAGCGGCTTGCTTTTTCGCTCGAGTTGCATCGCGCCGAATGCGAGTTCGTGACCGGCGATGTCGTTGAGGCGGAACAGCGCTTACAGGAACTGACGACGCGAATCGCAAGTGCAACCGACCTTGCTGTGGTCGCACGCCGGCTGGTGGATTTGTATACGGCGCTCAGCAAGCCGGACCGCGCGGTTGACGCCGGTCTCGGCTGTCTGGAACGACTCGGGATTCGATGGCTTGCCCACCCAAGCGATGATCACGTCCGACAGGAATACGAGCGCGTCCGATCTCGCCTCGGAGACCGAGCGATCGAGGAGGTGTTGGATCTGCCGCTGATGACCGACCCGCTCGCACTGGCCATGTTGGACCTTTTGACGGCCCTCATGCCGCCTGCATTCTTCACCGATACGAACCTTCGCTCGCTGGTGGTCATCAAAGCGGTCGATTTCAGCCTGGAGTGGGGGAACAACGATGCTTCGTGCGTTCCCTACGTCATGTTCGGCGCCATTGCCGGCGCGCGCTTCGACGACTATGAGGCGGGGCTTCGATTGAGCCGTATCGGCACTGAGCTGGTCGAGCGGCGCGGATTTTCGCTCGTTCAAGCGCGGACCTACCTGAACTATGGCAACCTCGTCCTTTCATGGACAAAGCCCCTCCAGCACGCGCGAGACGCGTTTCGACGCGCATTCGAGGCGGCGAGCAACAGTGGCGATATCACGTTCGCGGCCTTCAGCTGCGCCAGCCTGAATGCCAATTTCCTTGCGGCGGGCGATCCGCTTGCAGAAGCACAACGCGAAGCCGAGCACGGATTGCGGTTGACCGAGAAGGCGAAATTTGCGCTGATCGGCGACATCATAAAGCCGCAGCTTGAGTTGATCAGGATGCTGCGTGGCCTGACGCGGCGGTTCGGCGCTCTTCACGACAATCAGTCCGACGAGCTTTGGTTCGAGCGGCATTTGGCTGCTGATCCGGCACTCGCATTGCCTGAGAGCTGGTACTGGATCCGCAAGCTGCAAGCATGTTTCTTTGCCGGCGACTATGTGTCGGCCGTTGCCGCCGCGGCCAGGGCTCGGAGCCTACCGTGGTCACCACCTCAGCTATTCGAAACGGCGGAATACGAGTTCTATGCAGCACTGTCCCATGCCGCATGCTGGGATTTGGCACCCCCTGAAGAACAGCAAGAGCACTTTGAAGCGCTGACGGCCCACCAGCAGCAGCTCGAACTGTGGGCGCAGAATTGCCCTGAGAGCTTCGCCAATCGCGCTCTCCTTGCCGGCGCAGAAATCGCCCGCCTCCAAGGCAGAGAACTTGTCGCGGAGCGTCTCTTTGAACAAGCCATCGGCTCCGCCCGCGGCAACGGCTTCGTCCACCACGAGGGGCTCGCTTACGAATTGGCCGCGCGCTTTTACGGCACACGTGGCTTCGAAGAGTTTGCGCGCATCTATCTGCAAAGAGCGCGCGATTGCTATGTTCGTTGGGGGGCGGACGGAAAAGTGCGGCAACTTGAGGATATCCATCCGCACCTCAAGGAGGTGAGATCAGAGCCTGGCGCGATGAGCACCATCGGGACGCCGGTCGAGCATCTCGACCTTGCCACCGTGATCAAGGTGTCTGAAGCGGTATCAGGCGAGATGGTCTTGGAAAAGCTCGTTGAGACGCTGATGCACACGGCCGTTGAACAGGCAGGAGCTGAACGGGGTCTGTTAATCCTGTCGCACGAGAACAACGAGCCGCGCATCGAGGCGGAAGCCACGACAACCGGCGAGAGAGTGACCGTCGAACTGTGCGATGCAGCGGTGACCGAGGCTCTGGTTCCGGAATCCGTTCTCTATTACGTAATGCGGACCAGAGAGTGCGCTGTTCTCGAGGATGCCGCCTGCCAACCTCCCTTTGCTACGGACCCCTACGTTGGTCAGCGCAAGCCTCGTTCCATTCTTTGCTTGCCCCTGATCAACCAGGGGAAACTTATCGGGGTGCTCTACCTTGAGAATACACTGACGCCTCACGTTTTCGCACCCGCAAGGGTTGCTGTTATAAAATTACTCGCCTCACAAGCGGCAATCGCGCTGGAAAATGCGACTCTGTACCGCGATGTCAGAGAACGCGAAGCGAAGATCCGCCGCCTTGTCGACGCCAACATCATTGGGATCATCATCTGGGAGCTTGAAGGTCCAATTCTGGAGGCCAATGACGCGTTTCTGCGCATCGTGGGGTACGACCGTGAGGATCTCGCCTCTGGCCGCCTGCTCTGGACTGACCTGACACCGCCGGAATGGCTCGACCGCCACGAACGATGGTGGATCCCGGAACTCAAGAAGATGGGGAGCGTTCAGCCGTTCGAGAAAGAGTATTTCCGTAAGGACGGAAGCCGCGTGCCGGTCTTGATCGGAATGGCTGCGTTCGACGAGCAACGGGACCAAGGTGTCTCCTTTGTCGTCGACCTGACGGAGCGTAAACGGTCCGAGGAGGCTCTGCGGGAGAGCGAAGAGCGTTTTCGTACTCTCGTACAGTTCTCTTTCGACGTGTACTGGGAATCAGATGCGAACCATCGCTTCATCCGCCAGGAGTTCGCCGAAACCATTGCTGACGCTCCCGCGTCGGGCTCTGAACTTGGTAAAACGCGCTGGGAGGTGCCCTACTTGGAGCCCGACGAGGAGGCTTGGCGCAAGCATCGGGAGACGCTCGATGCCCACCTGCCGTTCCGTGATTTCGAGCTCGCGCGCCCGACGACCGACGGCCGCAAGCGCTACGTGTCCGTCTCCGGGATGCCGGTTTTCGACGAGTCCGGGAAGTTCGTCGGTTATCGCGGCGTGGGACGGCACATCACCGAACAGAAGCGGGCCACGGAGGCCCTGCGCGAGATGCAGAGGGAGTTGGCGCATGCCAACCGCCTCGCCACCATGGGCGAACTCACGGCCTCGATCGCCCATGAAGTGAGCCAGCCGATTGCCGCGGCATCCATGAATGCTGGTGCCGCCGCGCGGTTCCTGGACAGAAACCCGCCCGATCTCGAGAGGGTCAGGCAATCGCTGGGCTGGCTCATGAACGATACTGCTCTGGCTAGCGACATCATCCAGCGAATTCGCGATCTCATCAAAAAAGCACCGCCTCGGAAGGATAACTTGGACATCAACGCGGCGATCCGGGACGTGATTGAGCTTACCCGCGGCGAAGCGATGAAGAACGGTGTCTCGGTGCAGACGGAACTTGCAGACAGCTTGCCGCTTGTTGAGGGCGATCGCGTCCAATTGCAACAAGTGGTCCTTAACCTGATTGTCAATGCTGTCCAGGCAATGGGTACTGTGGCGGACGACGCTAGAAGGGTACTTATCACCACCGCTGAGGTCGGCCCTGACCGTGTTCTTGTCGAGGTGCAGGACTCGGGACCGGGATTGGCAGTGGAAAATCTCGAGCAAGTCTTCACCCCCTTTTACACGACGAAGCCGGGCGGGCTCGGGGTGGGACTGTCCATCTGCCGTTCGATTATCGAAGCTCATGCCGGGCGCTTGTGGGTGACCCCTAACCTGCCCCGCGGCGCGACTTTTCACTTCACCGTGCCGGTCCGTCCCGCAGACGCTTCGTGATGATCTCGGGGTTACCAACTTCAGCGCACACGGATCGAGGCGCCGAGGTCGGCTAATGGGATGGTCCGGCCGTGCTCCGGCCCTGCCAGCACGAGAAGCTGGCAAGGGGCGCTCAAGACAAGGAGCACGCCATGTCTCAGAAACTTAACGCAGCGATCGCCGTAATCGGCATCGATATCGGCAAGAACTCGTTCCACATCGTGGGTCATGATCAGCGCGGCGCCATCGTGCTGCGGCAGAAGTGGTCACGCGGCCAGGTGGAAACGCGGCTCGCCAACCTGCCGCCGTGCTTGATCGGTATGGAGGCCTGCGTCGGCGCGCATCATCTCAGTCGCAAGCTCCAAAGGCTTGGCCACGACGCCCGCCTGATGCCGGCGAAATACGTGCGCCCCTACTCGAAGGGACAGAAGAATGACTTCCGAGATGCGGAAGCCATCGCCGAGGCTGTCCAACGCCCGACCATGAAGTTCGTCGCGACCA
>NZ_AXAB01000038.1:0-90953 GCF_000472645.1 Bradyrhizobium sp. WSM2254
AATCAGAAAACGCCACTTCTGCAGATAGTTGCGCTCAATCGTCCGGTCGTAGCTATTGTCGCGCATCGGATCCGTCCTCCAGCGGAGCGATCCAATCAGCGAATTAGTGAACATGCACAATTGCGAGCGTAGCGAAGCAATCCAGACTGCCACCGCGGAAAGAGTCTGGATTGCTTCGCTGCGCTCGCAATGACGGTGTGCGAAGAGCGTGCGCCACGCCATCGCTCGCACCTCAGCGTGACGGGGCTGGCAATCTGAGGGCGCGACTCAGTTGAGGCGTGCTCCCTCCGTGAGGCAGCGCCGGGGCGCGCTGCACCCGCCGCAAAATCTGAAGTTGTGGATTGTCATCTTCGTGAGGGTATCTCAGTAAGCCGACCCGTGTCTTCCCGGTAACGATTGTGCTGTTCACGCAACACTCCTTCCGGATTAAGCCCTCATCGCCAGCCGTTCGCATCACCGCCGCTTTTTAGCCACACCCGAACATGAATAAAATCACTCTAATGTTTTAGGGACAGCGGCGGTCCTCGAGGCGAACGGGAAATCCCAAGGTCGATTCAAATCTTGGCTCTGATTTTTCGGGTCTGAAAGGGTTGGCCGGGGAAACTGGTTTGCGATGGACGCGAAGAGCAACATCAAGCAGAGGCTGCCGAGCCGTCACGTGACGGAAGGCCCTTCGCGCGCGCCCCATCGGTCCTACTTCTACGCCATGGGGCTGACCACCGAGCAGATCCATCAGCCCTTCGTCGGCGTCGCCTCCTGCTGGAATGAAGCCGCCCCCTGCAACATCTCCCTGATGCGCCAGGCGCAGGCGGTGAAGAAGGGCGTCGCGCATGCCGGCGGCACCCCCCGCGAATTCTGCACCATCACCGTCACCGACGGCATCGCCATGGGCCATGACGGCATGCGCTCCTCGCTGCCGTCGCGCGAATGCATCGCCGACTCCGTCGAGCTGACCGTCCGCGGCCATGCCTATGACGCCCTCGTCGGCCTTGCCGGCTGCGACAAGTCGCTGCCGGGCATGATGATGGCGATGGTGCGCCTCAACGTGCCCTCGATCTTCATCTATGGCGGCTCGATCCTGCCCGGCAATTTCCGCGGGCAGCAGGTTACCGTGCAGGACATGTTCGAGGCCGTCGGCAAGCATTCGGTCGGCGCCATGTCGGACGAGGATCTCGACGAGATCGAGCGCGTGGCGTGCCCCTCGGCGGGTGCCTGCGGCGCGCAGTTCACCGCCAACACCATGGCGACTGTTTCGGAAGCCATCGGCCTGGCGCTGCCTTACTCGGCCGGCGCTCCGGCACCGTATGAAATCCGCGACGCCTTCTGCATGACCGCAGGCGAGAAGGTGATGGAGCTGATCGCCCAAAACCTCCGGCCGCGCGACATCGTCACCCGCAAGGCTTTGGAGAACGCCGCCGCCGTTGTCGCGGCCTCCGGCGGCTCGACCAATGCTGCGCTGCACCTGCCGGCGATCGCGCACGAGTGCGGCATCAAGTTCGACCTGTTCGACGTCGCCGAAATCTTCAAAAAGACACCTTATGTCGCGGATTTGAAGCCGGGCGGCCGTTATGTCGCCAAAGACATGTTTGAAGTAGGTGGCATCCCGCTTCTGATGAAGACGCTGCTCGACAACGGATTTCTCCACGGCGACTGCATTACGGTCACCGGTCGAACGATCGCCGAAAACCTCAAGAGCGTGAAGTGGAATCCGCACCAGGATGTGGTGCACCCGGCAGACAAGCCGATCACCGTCACTGGTGGTGTGGTGGGTCTGAAGGGCAATTTGGCGCCAGAAGGTGCGATCGTGAAAGTCGCGGGAATGTCCAACCTCAAGTTTACCGGTCCGGCCAGGTGCTTCGACCGGGAGGAGGATGCTTTCGAGGCGGTCCAGAAGCGCACCTACCGCGAAGGCGAAGTCATCGTGATCCGCTACGAGGGCCCCAGGGGCGGCCCGGGCATGCGGGAAATGCTCCAGACCACCGCGGCGCTGACCGGACAGGGCATGGGCGGCAAGATCGCGCTCATCACCGACGGCCGCTTCTCCGGTGCCACCCGCGGCTTCTGCATCGGTCATGTCGGGCCGGAAGCCGCCATCGGCGGCCCGATCGGGCTGCTCGAGGATGGCGACATCATCGAGATCGATGCGGACGCCGGTACCCTTAACGTAAAATTGAGCGACCAGGAGCTTGCCCAGCGCAAGACCAAATGGAGCGCTCGCGCGACTAACCACACGACGGGCGCGCTCTGGAAATATGCTCAGCAGGTTGGACCAGCGGTCGGGGGGGCAGTCACCCATCCCGGCGGTGCGCACGAGAAACAGTGTTATGCGGACATCTAGGCGTGCCATTGTTGCGTTTGTGTTGGGGGCCGGTGCTCTGGCCGCGCCGGCGCTCGCCTTCGACGGCGCGCCGGTCAACCAGAAGGACGCGACCATCCCTGTGGTGACCACCTTGCCGGGCGCCGCGGGTGCGGTGCGCAGCAAGGTGCCGCCGGCGACCCAGGAAACCTCGCTCAGCGCCCTGCAATATGCCGCCGAGGGCGGCCATCCGATCGCGCAGTGGAAGCTCGGCCGCATGTACGCCAATGGCGACGGCGTGGCCCAGGACGACGTGCGCGCCTTCGAATATTTCAGCCGGATCGCCAACGCGCATGCCGAGGACAGCCCCTCGGCGCCGCAGGCGCAGATCGTGGCCAATGCCTTCGTCGCGCTCGGCCGCTACTATCTCAGCGGCATCCCGAATTCCAAGATCAAGCCGGACCAGGACCGGGCGCGGGAGATGTTCTCCTATGCGGCCTCCTATTTCGGCAATGCGGATGCCCAGTACGATCTCGCCCGGCTGTACCTGAAGACGCCGGACGCCTCGCGCGAGGATTTCCGCTATGGCGCGCGCTGGCTCGGGCTCGCCGCCCAGAAGGGCCAGCACGAGGCCCAGGCGCTGCTCGGCCAGATGCTGTTCAACGGCGACCGTCTGCCGCGGCAGGCCGCGCGCGGCCTGATGTGGCTGACGCTGGCGCGCGACAGTGCCGGTGCCGAGGAGACCTGGATCAAGGAAAGCTACAACCGCGCCTTCGCCAAGGCCTCCGACGACGACCGCGCCATGTGCCTGCAAATGCTGGAACAATGGGTGCAGGGCCGCCGGGAGTGATCACTATACGCAGTCATTCCGGGGCGATGCGAAGCATCGAACCCGGAATCTCGAGATTCCCCGGTGCGCAATTGCGCACCTGAGGTTCGGCTTTTCGAGCCGCCCCGGAACGACGACGCGGATGGCTTACGCCGCCTCGAGATCCAGATCCGCCCATACCGGAACGTGGTCCGACGGCTTCTCCCAGCCGCGCACATAGCTGTCGATCCCGACATTGGCGAGCTTATCGCTGGCCTGCGGCGACAGCAGCAGATGGTCGATGCGCAGCCCTTGGTTCTTCTGCCAGGCGCCGGCCTGGTAATCCCAGAAAGTGTAGAGCCCCGGCTCGTCGGTCACGGCCCGCAAGGCATCGGTCAGGCCGAGGCCGAGCAGGGACTGAAAGCTCTCCCGCGTCTCGGCCTTGAACAGGGCGTCCTCAGTCCAGGCGGCAGGATTGGAGACGTCGCGGGCATGCGGAATGACGTTGAAGTCGCCGGCGAGGATCAGTGGCTCCTCGGTCTTGAGGCGCTCCTTCGAATACTCAAGAAGCCGCGACATCCATTTGAGCTTGTAGGGATATTTCTCGGTCCCGACCGGATTGCCATTGGGCAGATAGAGGCAGGCGATGCGCAGCACGCCGGACTTGAGCGTCACCACGCCCTCGAGGAAGCGGGCATGCGCATCCTCGTCGTCGCCGGCCAGCCCCGACTTGGTCTCGTCGAAGCGGAGCTTCGAGAGCAGGGCGACGCCGTTGAACGTCTTCTGCCCGTGCGTGACCACGTTGTAGCCGAGCGCCTCGATCTCCAGGCGCGGGAACGCCTCGTCGACGCATTTGATCTCCTGGAGGCAGACGATGTCCGGCTGGCACTCCTTCAGCCAGGTCAGGAGCAGGTCGATCCGCTGCCGGACCGAGTTGACGTTCCAGGTGGCTACTCTGATGGGCATTTCGACGGCTCCGGGCAGGGGCACCCGTTAGAACAAAATGCAAACGCCCCCGTCAAGGACGCCGCAAAATCTCCCACAAAATTAACCCGGCTTAAGCGGGCCGCAGGCCATTGATACGGAAAAGGTTCCATGGATGGGTTGGCGGGTCGAAACTTCACAACGAGATGAGCCGCGCGACGGACTCGTCGGCGCGTTCCTGTATTGGCTCGGCGGCTTCGAGATCGAGGACGGCCTGACCGCCGATCTCAGCGAGCGCGAGCTCAGCCGGATCCGCGCCAAGCAGATCGACGCGGTGACGCGGCTGATCCCGGTGACGATGGCCGTCACCATGCTCAACGTCCCCATCGTGCTGATCCTGTTCTGGGGCAGGGGCTGGAACGGCTTCCTCGCAATCTGGGGTCTGACGCTCGCTGCCACCGCCTCGCTCGCGGTCCGTTCGTGGCGGCGCTCGTACCGGAACCCGCCGCAGGAGGCTTCGCCCCGCGCCGCACGGCATATGCTGCGGCAGGCGTTCTTCCTCGCCGCGATCTGGGCCACGCTGCCACTCGCGCTGTTCAGCCACATCGAGCCGACCAGCCAGCTGATCCTGGCCTGCCTGATGGTCGGCGTGATGTCCGGCGGCGCCTTCACGCTCTCGACCTTCCCGCGCGCCGGCCTTGTCTATCTCGCCACGATGACGGTTGGCTGCGCCGGCGCGCTGCTATTGTGCGGCGCCGGGCCGTATCTGGTGACCTCGGGGTTCCTGCTGCTGTTCGCGTTCTTCATGGCGCGCAACATCGTCTCGCAAGGCAATTTGTTCCTCGGCAATCTCAAGTCCCAGCTCGAACTCGAGCGGCAGACCGAGATCATCTCGCTGCTATTGAAGGATTTCCAGGAGAACGCCAGCGACTGGCTGTGGCAGACCGACGCCGAGGGACACCTGGTCGACGTGCCCGAGCGCTTCGCCGATGTCGCGCAGCTGCCGCTTCCGCTGCTAAAGGGCTCGCATTTCGCCGACGTGCTCGACATGCTCTGCCCCGAGGACAAGGGCGCGGCCTACAACATCGTCGGCCTGATGGAACATGCCGAGCCGCTGCACGAGATGAACCTCAAGGTCGTTGCCGGCGGCGAGGCGCGGCTGTGGTCGCTCACCGCGAAGCCGGCCTACGACCGCGACGGCCAGTTCCTCGGCTATCGCGGCTTCGGCCGCGACGTGACCGAGCGCTGGCGCGCGGAAAAGGCCGAGGCCGAGAGCCGCGCCAAGTCCGACTTCCTCGCCGTGATGAGCCACGAGATCCGGACGCCCATGAACGGCGTGCTCGGGCTTGCCAGCATGCTGCTCGAAACCAAGCTCGATCCGGAGCAGCGCGAGGCCGTCACCACGATCCGCGAGTCCGGCGACAATCTGCAGCGCATCCTCAACGACATCCTCGATCTGTCCAAGCTCGAGGCCGGCCGCTTCGCATTCGAGGCGATCGACTTCGCACCGCAGGCGCTGGTCGAGACGGTCGCGACCGTCGTGCGCGCGAGCGCCAAGAGCAAGGGGCTCACGGTCAAGGTCGAGCTCGATCCCAACCTGCCGCCGACGCTGCGCGGCGACGTCGCGCGCATCCGGCAGGTGCTGCTCAACCTCCGCGTCCAACGCGGTGAAGTTCACCGACGAAGGCGAGGTGACGATCTCGGCCACCTGCCAGGCGCGGCGCGACCTGCTGGCGACCGTCGAATGGACCGTCACGGACAGCGGCATCGGCATCGCCCCCGAAAAACTCGGCCAGCTGTTCAGCGATTTCGCCCAGGCCGACGCCTCGATCAGCCGGCGCTTCGGCGGCACCGGGCTTGGGCTTGCGATCTCCCGGCGCATCATCGAGCAGATGGGCGGCACGATCGGCGTCACCTCGACGCCGGGCGAGGGCTCGACTTTCCGCTTCACGCTGGTGCTGCCCTGGAGCCAGGCGCCGGTATCAGACCAGGCGGCCGTCCGCGACGAGGTCGACGAGCTCAAGGTGCGTATCGCCGAACTCGACCGGCCGTTGAAGGTGCTGGTCGCCGAGGACGATGCCGTCAACCGCATGGTCGTGAGCAAGATGCTCGGTGCCTTCGATGTCGAGCTGCGCGTCGTCACCGACGGCGTCGAGGCCGTCGCGGCGGCCTCGGAGGGCGATTACGATGTCGTGCTGATGGACGTGCGCATGCCCGACATGGACGGTCTTGCCGCAACCCGGGCGATCCGCGCGCAGGGCGGCCGCTTCGAGGCCCTGCCGATCATCGCGCTCACCGCCAACGCCTTCCCCGAAGACGTCAGGATCTGCCGCGAGGCGGGCATGTCGGACTTTCTGGCAAAGCCGCTGCGCAAGCCCGCGCTGGTCGCGGCATTGCTGCGGGCGCTAAACCACGTGGCGTCGGACGACGCGCTCCTTCAGCCGGAGCTGATGCCGGTCGAGGTTGAGTGGAGCGAGGAAAAACGGCAGATCACCGGCGCGTAAGCGCTCAGATCGAGAAGCTGGTCCCGCAGCCGCAGGACGCCGTCGCGTTGGGATTGTTGACGCGGAACGAGGCGCCGATCAGGTCATCGACGAAATCGACCTGCGACCCCGCCAGGAACGGCTGGGAGGCGGAATCGACCAGCACCACCGCACTGTCCTGCTCGATCACGAGATCGTCGTCGGTGCGGTCGCGGTCGATATCGAACTTGTACTGAAAGCCGGAACAGCCGCCGCCCTCGACCGAGATGCGCAGCATCGCGCCTGACCCTTCGCCCTTGAGGATCTCCCCAATCCGGCGTGCGGCCCGGTCACTGATGGTCACGGCAGTCATCATTTCTGGTCTCCGATCGTCGGCGGCGTCATACCAAGGTTACTTGCCCAATTCATTTGGTATCCCGCATCCGGCATAGTTAAGTGCCACCATACGCAGAATCAAATGGATAGGGACTAAATTCGCCGTGTCCGTCGGAATGGCAGCCCCCCACGCGCCCTATGCCTGCGACCCCGATCGCAGCCGCGGCCGGCTGGTCGCCGAGCCGCCGAGCCGGACCCGCAGCCCGTTCCGCCGGGATTGCGACCGGGTGATCCACTCCACCGCGTTCCGCCGCCTGAAGTACAAGACCCAGGTGTTCGTGTTCCACGAGGGCGACCATTATCGGACCCGGCTGACCCATTCGCTCGAGGTGGCTCAGATCGCCCGGGCGCTGGCCCGGCAGCTCGGGCTCGACGAGGACCTCACGGAAACCCTGGCGCTGGCGCACGATCTCGGCCATCCGCCGTTCGGGCATGCCGGCGAGCGGGCGCTGGATGCCTGCCTGAAGGAATTTGGCGGCTTCGATCACAATGCCCAGGCCTTGCGCGTCGTCGCGGCGCTGGAGCACCGCTATCCCGAATTCGACGGCCTGAACCTGACCTGGGAGTCGCTGGAGGGCATCGTCAAGCACAACGGCCCGCTGACCGATCGCAGCGGCGCACCGGTCGGGCACTATCGCGAGCATGGCATTCCCGTCGGCATCGCCGACTACATCAAGGTCTACGATCTCGAATTGTGGAGCTTCGCCTCGCTCGAAGCACAGGTCGCGGCGATCGCCGACGACATCGCCTATGACGCCCATGACATCGACGACGGCCTGCGTGCCGGCCTGTTCGATCTCGACGATCTCAAGGTAATGCCGCTCACGGCCGAGATCATTGCCGAAACCTCGGCGCATTATCCCGATCTCGAAGACGTCAGGCGCGGCGCCGAGCTGGTGCGCGAGCTGATCTCGCACCTGATCGGCGCGGTGTTCGCGGAGGCGCAGAAGAACCTCGCCGCCATCAAGCCGCAATCGGCCCAGGACGTGCGCCAGCAGAACCGGGCGCTGATCGCGTTTCCCGCTGACGTCGCCGAGGAGGAGGCCGCCATCAAGCGCTTCCTCTACCAGCACATGTACCGTCACAAGCGGGTGATGCGGGTGATGGGGGAGGCCGAGCAGATCCTGTTCGACCTGTTCGCGAAATATTTGAAATCGCCGGCCGAGCTGCCGCCGGAATGGCTGCTGGGAGCGGAGGCGGATAATGAGGGCGACCGGGCCCGGCGGATCGGCAATTTCATTGCCGGAATGACCGACCGTTTCGCCCTGACCGAGCATCAGCGGCTCTTTGACTCGACCCCGGATTTGCGTTAGGCGGCGGCCATGCCCGACACATCCTCATCCCTGCACCTGTTCGCTGACGTGCTCGCACGCGTGCACGCCGCCTGCCGCGCGCTCGCGGCGGATGCCAACTGGCCCGAGGGCATCGATTTCTCGCGCGTGGTGGTCGAGCCGCCGCGCGATGCCTCCCATGGCGACATGGCGACCAACGCCGCCATGGTGCTTGCGAAAGAGGCAAAGGCAAAGCCCCGCGATCTCGCCGAGCAGATCGCCGAGCGGCTGCGGGCCGACGCGCTGATCGCCAAGGTCGACGTCGCCGGCCCCGGCTTCATCAACCTGACGCTGAAGCCCGCCGCCTGGGCCGAGGCGCTGCGGACGGTGCTGCGCGAGGGCGCCGATTACGGTCGCGTCCGCGGTGGCTCCAAGGTCAACGTCGAATACGTCTCGGCCAATCCGACCGGGCCGATGCATGTCGGCCATTGCCGCGGTGCCGTGTTCGGCGACGCGCTGGCGAGCCTGCTCCAGTTCGGCGGCCACGACGTCACCCGCGAATACTACATCAACGATGCAGGCGCCCAGGTCGACGTGCTCGCGCGTTCCGCCTTCCTGAGGTACCGCGAGGCGCTGGGCGAGGATATCGGCGCGATTCCGGAAGGCCTCTATCCGGGCGACTACCTGAAGCCGGTCGGACAGGCGCTGGCGAAGGAGCATGGCGACAAGTTGCGCACGATGAGGGAAGCTGAATGGCTTCCGACCGTGCGTGCCAAGGCGATCGCGATGATGATGGACGAGATCAAGGACGATCTCGCCGCCCTCAATATCCGCCACGACGTGTTCTTCTCGGAACGCTCGCTGATCGAGAACGGCAACAACAAGGTCGCCGAGACCATCGACTTCCTGCGCGCCAAGGGCGACATCTACGAAGGCCGCCTGCCGCCGCCGAAGGGTGCGCCGGTCGAGGACTGGGAAGACCGTGAGCAACTGCTGTTCAAGGCGACCGCCTATGGCGACGACGTCGATCGTCCGCTGATCAAGTCGGACAATTCCTACACCTACTTCGCCTCCGACATCGCCTACCACAAGAACAAGTTCGACCGTGGTTTTGCGGAGATGATCGACGTCTGGGGCGCCGACCATGGCGGCTACATCAAGCGCATGCAGGCGGCGGTGAGGGCGACGACCTCCGGCAAGGGCGCGCTCGACGTCAAGATCGTCCAGCTCGTGAAGCTGCTGCGCAACGGCGAGCCGGTGAAAATGTCGAAGCGGAGCGGGGACTTCGTCACCTTGCGTGAGGTGGTGGATGAAGTCGGCCAGGACGCCGTCCGCTTCATGATGCTCTACCGCAAGAACGACGCGGTGCTCGACTTCGACCTCGCCAAGGTCATGGAACAGTCGCGCGACAACCCGGTATTCTACGTCCAGTACGGCCATGCCCGCGGCCACTCGATCTTCCGCAACGCGCGGGCCGAGGTGTTCCCAGACCTGCCGGATGATACCGCCAAGCGCATCGCCTGGCTCGGCGAGTCGGCGGTAGAACGACTGTCGGACCCGGTCGAGCTCGAACTGCTCAAGCGCCTCGCAATTTTTCCGCGCATCCTGGAGGCCGCCGCCGCGGCCCATGAGCCGCACCGGATTGCCTTTTATCTCTATGACTTAGCGAGCGAATTTCACGCACTTTGGACGAAGGGGCGCGATTTGCCCTATTTACGCTTCATTATCAATAATGATGCAGATCTAACAAAGGCGCGACTGGCCATGGTCCAGGGCGTCGTCTCGGTCCTGGCATCGGGCCTCGCCATCCTCGGCGTCCATGCCCCGGACGAGATGCGGTAGTTTGGGGCGAACTACTTAAGGGGATTGTGGGGGTAACCGGCAGAAGCCGGACCGCTGAGACTTGGTTTACAGCCTTGTGGGTCGAAAGCCGTGCCTTGGTCGAGGGGCGCGCGGCTTTCCCGAAGGGACGCATCATCACGATGGCCGAACGATATCAGGACAGACCGTTTCCTTCCGATGACTATGGTCGCGGCGGCGATCAGCATGGGAAGGCGGAAAATGATCCCTTGGCCGAGCTCGCCCGTCTGATCGGGCAGACCGATCCGTTTGCAGCGCAGGGGCGGCCGACTGCGCGCCCGCCGGCAGCGCCGGCGCCCGCCCAAGGCCATCAGCAAGGCTATCAGGAAGACGATTATCGCCAGGACGAGTACCAGCAGGACTATGCCGAGCAGGCCCCGTCGGCTCCGCCCGGGCCGCCCTCATGGATGCGGCGCGCCAACGTGCAGCCGCAGCCGGCACCCGCGCCGGAGCCCGACTATCCCGTCTCCGTAAACGCGGTTCATCCGTTGCATCGCTATTCAGCTCAGCCGACCGCGCCCGAGCCTGACTTCCATCAGCCGCAGGCCTATCAGGATCACGCCTATCAAGATCAGCCTTATCAAGCTCAGGCTTATCAGCAGGATCAGGCCTATCAGGAGCCATACACGCAGCCCGATCCGTCGCGCTACGACGATGCGCTCTACGGCAAGCTGGAGGCGGGCGAGCAGGACTATCAGCGTGATCCGGCCTATCCGGACGATCCCTACGCGTTCCAGAGCGACTATCCCGAGGCCGATCTCGACGAGCCGAAGAAGCAGCGCGGCGGCATGATGACGGTTGCGGCGATCCTGGCGCTTGCCGTGGTCGGGACCGGCGCGGCCTTCGCCTACAAGACCTATGTCGGCTCGCCCCGCAGCGGCGAGCCGCCGATCATCAAGGCCGACAACACGCCGACCAAGATCGTGCCCGCACCGACGGATTCCTCGGCCAAGGTGCCGGATCGCATGGTCGTCGGCGATGGCACCGAGAAGATCGTGCCGCGCGAGGAAGCGCCTGTCGACGTCAACGCCAAGGCGGGCGGTCCCCGCGTGGTGTTCCCGCCGCTGAACCCGAATGCGAATCCGCCGCCGGTGGCGAGCGTCTCGCCGTCCACGATCCCACCGTCGAGCGCGGGTCCGATTCCGAGCAACGGCACGCTGCCGAACAATTCGCCGCGCGCGATCCGGACTGTGGCCGTAAGGGGCGATCAGACCGATAGCGCCGCGCCGCAATCGGCCGCTGCCGCCAGGCCGGCAACTGCAACTCCGCCGAAGCCGGTCGCCGCTCCGGCTGCACCGGCCGCGCCGCGCACGCCGCCGACCTCGGCCAATGCCAGCGCCAACCAGCCGCTCTCGCTGGCTCCGCAATCGGCGCCCGCAGCCGAGCCGCCGCAGCGGATGGCGGCGACCAACCCGACGCAGCCCGCGCCCGCCAGCAGTGGTGGTGGCGGCTACGTTGTGCAGGTCTCCTCGCAGCAGACCGAGGACAGTGCCGCCGCGTCGTACCGGGTGCTTCAGAGCAAATATGGCAGCGTGCTCGGATCGCGCTCGCCGGTGATCAAGCGGGTCGATCTCACCGACAAGGGCAAGGGAATCGTCTATCGCGCCTTCGCCGGGCCCTATGGCTCGGCCGAAGAAGCGACGCAGGCTTGCAACAGCCTCAAGTCCGCTGGCCTGTCGGCCTGCTTCGTCCAGAGGAATTAACGGCCGATTCCTTGACCCCCTCGCGGGGCAGGGTTAATCGGCCCTTATGAGCACGCGGGCCTTCATTACCGGCGTATCCGGAACGGAACTGACCGCCGCCGAGCGGGAGTTTATCCGTGCTGAGCGCCCATGGGGCTTCATCCTCTTCAAGCGCAACATCGCGACGCCGGCTCAAGTTGCTGCATTGGTTGCAGAATTGCGCGCGGTTGCGAACGCGCCCGACGCTCCCGTGCTGATCGATCAGGAGGGCGGACGGGTGCAGCGACTGGGCCCGCCGCACTGGCCGGTCTATCCGCCGGGCGCCGTATTCGCGAATCTGTACGACAGTGATTCGGCGCTCGGGCTGACCGCGGCGCGCCTCAGCGCGCGGCTGATCGCGGCCGATCTCGCCGACCTCGGCATTAACGTGGATTGCTTGCCGCTGGCTGACGTGCCGGTGCCGGGCGCCGATGCCGTCATCGGGAACCGGGCCTATGGCACCGAACCCGGCAAGGTCGCAGCGATCGCGCGCGCGGTGACCGAGGGCCTGGAGCAGGGCGGCGTGCTGCCGGTCCTGAAGCACATTCCCGGCCATGGCCGCGCTACCGCCGATACCCATTTCAAACTGCCGACCGTCGACACGCCCAGAGATGAACTGGAGCGGACTGATTTCGCGGCGTTCAAGCCGCTGGCGGACCTGCCGATGGCCATGACTGCACATGTTGTGTTTAGCGCGGTCGACCCCGCCCATCCGGCGACGACATCTGCGACAATGATTGCTCAGGTGATTCGCGGCGCAATCGGGTTCCAGGGTTTGTTAATGAGTGATGACGTGTCGATGAACGCGCTGGCTGGAAGCATCGCCGATCGGACGCGCGCCCTCTTCGCGGCCGGCTGCGACATTGCTCTGCATTGCAACGGCAACATCGAGGAGATGCGCGAGGTCGCCGGCCAGACGCCTGAACTGTCCGGCAAGGCGCTGGAGCGGGCGACAGCCGCGCTCGCGGCGCGCAACGCGCCGCAGCCATTCGACCGGGCGGCCGCACGCACTGAGCTGGACGCATTGATCGCACGGACAAGCACGGCATCCGCATGACCGCAGAAATCCTATCGTTTGAAACCGGGCGGCCTGCAGAGCTCGCCGAGGGTGAGCCGGCGTTGGTGGTGGACGTCGAGGGCTATGAAGGCCCGCTCGACCTCCTGCTCGCGTTGGCGCGGCAGCAGAAGGTCGATCTCGCCAAGATCTCGATCCTGGCGCTGGCCGACCAGTATCTCCACTTCATCGAAGCCGCGCGAAAGATCCGGCTGGAGCTTGCTGCCGATTATCTCGTGATGGCGGCGTGGCTCGCCTTCCTGAAGTCGCGCCTGCTGCTGCCGGAACCGCCGAGCGCGGAAGGCCCGAGCGCCGAAGAGATGGCGACCGCGCTTGCCAACCGCCTGCGCCGGCTGGAAGCCATTCGCGAAGCCGCCAACCGGTTGATGAACCGGCCGCAATTGCAGCGCGATATCTTCCCGCGCGGCGAGCCCGAACAGATCGCCGAGATCAAGCATCCGAAATACACCGCGACGCTGTACGACCTGCTCACCGCCTATGCCGCACAGCGCCAGTCGCGTGTGCTGGCGAGCGTGCATCTGGCCAAGCGTACGGTGTGGTCGCTCGCCGAGGCGCGCGCCACGCTGGAACGGCTGGTCGGCAGCATCAGCGAGCAAGATGACTGGGGCGTGCTCGACGACTTCCTGATCCGGCACGTCGCCGATCCGACGCAGCGGGCGACGGTGTTCGCCTCGAGCTTCGCCGCCGCGCTTGAGCTGGTGCGGGAAGGTCAGCTCGAGCTGAACCAGAAAGAGGCGTTCGCGCCCATCTATTTCCGGAAGGGGCGCCCCAAACCGGTCCCTGACGGAGCTCCTGCGCCCGATGCGCCGGTCGCTTAAGTGCAAGAAGGAGAATCTGCCATGGCAAGCCTGGCTGAAGTGCGGGTAGACGAGGCCGAGCCGATGGAGAACGAATCCCAGGCACGTCCTGAAGAATTGCGGCTGCTGGAAGCGCTGCTGTTTGCCTCGAGTGAGCCGCTGGATACCGCGACGCTGGCCAAGCGCATGCCTGATGGCGTGGACGTCAAGGCCGCGCTCGAGCAGCTGCAGGCCGATTATGCCTTGCGCGGCGTGAACCTCGTGCGCGTCGCCAACAAATGGACCTTCCGCACCGCCGGCGATCTCGCCTGGCTGATGACGCGGGAGAGCACCGAGACCCGCCGCCTGTCGCGCGCGGCGATCGAGGTGCTGGCGATCATCGCCTATCACCAGCCGGTGACGCGCGCCGAGATCGAGGAGATCCGCGGCGTCGTCACCTCGAAGGGCACGCTCGACGTGCTGCTGGAGACCGGCTGGATCAAGCCGCGTGGCCGGCGCAAGACGCCCGGCCGTCCCTTGACGTTCGGAACCACCGAGGACTTCCTGTCGCAATTCACCCTGGAACAGCTGGGTGATCTGCCGGGCCTGGAGGAGCTGAAGGGCACGGGCCTGCTGGATTCGCGCCTGCCGACCGGATTCAGCGTGCCGACGCCGTCCGATGACCCGCAATTGCGCGAGGACGAGGATCCGCTGGAACCGGGCGAGGACCTCGATCTCGCGCTGGCACCTGCGGTCGAGCCCGAGGCGCCGGAAGGCGGCAATGAGGGTGGCGGCGAGGGCGGCAGCGAGGACTGACGCCCCGTCCTGCTGCGGGCCCCTGCGACCGGTTAACACTAGCAAGATTGCGTAGCGCCAACAGCGAATTGGCGCTGCCTTGGTCCTTGTTTTTGAGGCCTGCGAAGCCTACGTTCCGGTGAAGATCGGCCGGGTCCCCGGCCATGCGCGTTTGGAGGGTTGCAGGATGGGTTCACTCAGCATTTGGCACTGGATCTTGGTGATCGCAGTGGTCCTGCTGCTGTTCGGCCGCGGCAAGATTTCGGATCTGATGGGCGACGTGGCGCAGGGCATCAAGGCGTTCAAGAAGGGCATGCAGGACGACGACAAGCCTGCTGACAAGCCTGAGCCGGCCAAGTCCATCGAGCACAATGCCGCGCCGACCGCGGCACGCTCCGACGTCGGCAGCAAGGCCGTCTGAACCAGAGAGCACGCGAGACGCGGGTAGCGGCCCCCGATCCTGCGCGCGAGGGATTGGGCCGGTTGCGGCTGGCGTGAACGGAAGACCTCATGTTCGACATCGGGTGGAGTGAACTGGTCCTGATCGGGGTCGTAGCCCTGATCGCCATCGGCCCGAAAGAGCTGCCGGGCGTGCTGCGCATGGTCGGACAGTGGATGGGCAAGGCCCGCAAGATGGCCGCCGAATTCCAGGGCCAGTTCCAGGAAGCGATGCGCGAGGCCGAGATGGCCGACCTCAAGAAGAGCTTCGACGAGGTCAAGGAAGCCGCCACAGGCTTCAATCCGCTGAGCTCGCTCCAGAAGGACGTCAGCGACGCGCTCCGCGTCGATGCACTCGACAAGCCGGCCGAGGCGTCCTCAACGACCGCCGTCGAAGCGCCAGCGACTTCAAGTGAAGCGCCGACGACTTCAAGCGAAGCGCTGGCGATCTCAAGTGAGGCGCCGACGACTCCAATAACCCCGGAACCCCCGACACCGGAAACCTTCGTGGAAGCCGAAGCCCATGCAGCGGTGAACGAGCCGCTCGCCATCACCCGTGAGGTCGAGCAGGCGCCGGTCGTTGCGCAGGACACCGCGCCATCCGAAGCGATCAAGGACGCCAAAGCGTCATGAGCGACGCCGATATCGAGGCCAGCAAAGCCCCGCTGATGGACCATTTGATCGAGCTGCGCTCGCGGCTGATCAAGGCGCTGCTCGGCTTTGGCGTGGCTTTCATCTTCTGCTTCTTCTTCGCCAAGCAGATCTACAACGTGCTGGTCTGGCCGTTCGTGTGGGTCGCAGGTCCCGAGAACTCGAAATTCATCTATACGGCGCTGCTGGAGTATTTCATCACGCAGCTCAAGCTCGCGCTGTTCGGCGCCGGCTTCATCTCGTTCCCGATCGTCGCGACGCAGATCTACAAGTTCGTCGCGCCCGGCCTCTACAAGCACGAGAAGCAGGCCTTCCTGCCGTATCTGGTCGCGACCCCGTTCTTCTTCGTGCTGGGCGCGGCGCTGGTCTATTTCGTCGTGCTGCCGATGTTGGTCCGCTTCTCGCTCGGCATGCAGCAGGCCGGCAGCGACGAGACCGCCCAGATCCAGCTCCTGCCCAAGGTCGGCGAATATCTGTCGCTGATGATGTCGCTGATCTTCGCCTTCGGCATCGCCTTCCAGCTTCCGGTGATCCTGACGCTGCTCGGTCGCATCGGCATCGTCACCTCGAAGATGCTGCGCGAGAAGCGCCGCTATTTCATCGTGATCGCCTTCGTGATCGCGGCCGTGCTGACCCCGCCTGATGTGCTCAGCCAGTGCTCGCTCGCGATCCCCTTGCTGGCGCTCTACGAGGGCTCGATCATCGCGGTGGCGATGGTGGAGAAGAAGGCGGCGGCCGCGCAGGCCGCAACCGGCACCGACGTATCGACGCCGGCGAACCCGGCCGAATAGGGACTCGGCGTCATTCCCCGCGAAGGCGGGGAATCCAGTACGCTGCAGCCCATCGGGGAATCGCTGCCGTCCCTGGAATACTGGATCATCCGCCTTCGCGGATGATGACAGCCGTGCTAGGAGACGCGCTATTGCAAACCTACAACGTTCGCTGTTGTAGGTTTACACGCTGATCCAGGACCACGGCCATGCACGACATCAAATCGATCCGCGACAATCCGCAAGCCTTCGACGCCGGTCTCGCCCGGCGTGGCCTGAAGCCGTTGTCGGCGTCGCTGCTCGCGATCGACGAGAAGCGGCGCGCGGCGATCCTGGCCTCGGAGCAGGCGCAGGCGCGGCGCAACGCGGCCTCCAAGGAAATCGGCGACGCCAAGAAGGCCAAGGACGAGGCGCGCGCGGCCAAGCTGATGGCCGAGGTCGCCGAGCTCAAGACCACGATGCCTGAGCTCGAAGCCGTTGCGAAAGCCGCAGACGAGGAGCTTGCCACGGCGCTGTCGGCGATCCCCAATCTGCCGCTCGGCGAAGTGCCCGACGGCGTCGACGAGCACGGCAATGTGCAACGCCATGTCTTCGGCAACCGGCGCAACTACGCGTTTGCGCCCAAACCCCATGATGATCTCGGCGGCGCGCTCGGTGACATGGATTTCGAGACGGCGGCAAAGCTCTCCGGCGCGCGCTTCGTCGTGTTGAAGAAGGGGCTGGCGCGGCTCGAACGCGCGCTCGGCCAGTTCATGCTGAATCTGCACATCGACGAGCACGGCTATACCGAGATCAATCCGCCGCTGCTGGTCCGCAACGAGATCATGTTCGGCACGGGACAATTGCCGAAATTCGAGGACGACCAGTTCTGGGCGATCAAGGGCGAATTGCTCGCCGCACCCGATCTGGAGCGGCTGCGGACCGAGCGTCTCGGCATCATTCCGACAGCGGAGGTGGCGCTCACCAACCTCGTCCGAGAATCCATCCTCGATGAGAAGCAGCTGCCGATGCGGTTGACTGCGCTGACGCCGTGTTTTCGCGCGGAGGCGGGCGCCGCAGGGCGTGATACCCGAGGCATGATCCGTCAGCACCAGTTCACCAAAGTCGAGCTGGTGTCGATCACGACGCCGGAGACCAGCAAGGACGAGCACGAGCGGATGCTGGCATGCGCCGAGGAAGTGCTGCGCCGGCTCGATCTGCATTACCGCGTAATGACGCTGTGCACCGGAGACATGGGCTTCTCGTCGCAAAAAACCTATGACATCGAGGTCTGGATGCCCGGGCAGGGCGAGGGCGGCGCGTTCCGCGAGATCTCGAGCTGCTCGGTTTGCGGTGACTTCCAGGCCCGCCGCATGGACGCCCGCTCGCGCGGCCCGGACGGCAAGCCAAGATTCGTGCACACGCTGAACGGCTCCGGCACCGCGCTCGGCCGCGCGCTGATCGCCGTGATGGAGACCTATCAGCAGGAGGACGGCTCGATCGCCGTCCCCAGCGTGCTCCAGCCTTACATGGGTGGCCTGAAGGTGATCTCGCGCGACTGAGGCGTATTGCTCGCTGAAACGCAGAAACGTTTGGTTGCGAAGATCAGGCGGCCGGTTATCCTGACTGCCACCCGTCAATGCGAACTCACCGTTCATGGCCTTGCACCGCGATATCTTCTGGATCGGCAGACAATGGGCGGTGACAGGTACCGGCATCCAGGCCGTCGACCAGCGCCTGCGCGGCGTGCTCGACATCGAGATCGCGCGGCTCTGGGACGAGGATCTCGTGCAGAGCCGGCGAGCCAAGCCCGGCGTAAATGCTGCGGATTTCGACAAGGCGTTGACGGTGGCACGCGAGCGTTTTCCGCAGACGCCAGCGTCAGATCCGATCGTTGCAGAGCTGGAGGCGCTCGGCGTGGTCGAGACTCCTGTCGTCAGTCCGGCCGTACCGGCGATGAAGCTGCGTGCCGAAGGCAGGCTCGCACGCTTCCTGCCGCAATGGCGCATCCGTAGCTAGTCGAATACGGCGTCGGGCTCGAATAGGTCGGCGTCATCCGGAAGCAAGCCCCGGGAACCGATTTCGGCCGGTTGCTGCGCCGCGGCAACGAGCGGGATCACAGACGAGACCTGCGCGGCGACCGGTTTGCCTGATCGGTCGCAGCCGGATAAGACGGCTCAGACCCCTTCAGGAATCGACCTTTCGCATGCGCATTCTCTGCACCAATGACGACGGCATTCACGCTCCCGGCCTCAAGGTCGTGGAGGAGATCGCACGGGCGTTGTCCGACGACGTCTGGGTGGTGGCGCCCGAGCTCGACCAGTCCGGCGTGTCACATTCGCTGTCGCTGAACGATCCCTTGCGCCTGCGCGAGGTCGGGCCGCGGCACTTCGCCGTGCGCGGCACCCCGACCGACTGCGTCATCATGGGGGCGCGCCATATCCTCGGCACCAAGCCGCCAGATCTCGTGCTGTCGGGCGTCAACAAGGGCCGCAACGTCGCCGAGGACGTGGTCTATTCCGGCACCATCGCCGGCGCGCTGGAGGGCACCATCCTGGGCCTTCCGTCGTTCGCGCTGTCGCAGGAGTTCAGCGTCGAGACCCGCGAGCGGCCGCCGTGGGATACCGCGCTCAAGTTCGGCCCCGACATCCTGCGCAAGGTGATGGCCGCCGGCATCCCGAAGGACACCGTCATCAACGTCAACTTCCCGTCCTGCGCGCCGGAGGACGTGCTCGGCATTCGCGTCACCCGCCAGGGCAAGCGCAATCTCGGCTTTCTCAGGATCGACGAGCGCAGGGACGGCCGCAACAATCCCTATTTCTGGATCGGCTTCGAGCGCGCCGCGATGATGGATACCCCCGCCGAGGGCACGGATCTGGCGGCGCTGCGCGAGCGGTACGTCTCGGTCACGCCGCTCAGGCTCGACCGCACCAACGAAGCGTTTTCCGAAGCGCTGGGTGCGGCCCTGAAGTAGCGGCTAGCCGCCGCGAAGGGCGGCCTCGATGGTCTTGCCGAGCGCGTCGAGCTGGAATGGCTTCTGGAGCGCCGGCCGGTCGCGATACTGCTCGGGCAGGCCGGAGGAGCCGTAGCCGGTGGCGAAGATGAACGGGCAGCCCTTGGCCTTGATCAAGTCGGCGACCGGGGAGATCACCTTGCCGTTGACGTTGACGTCGAGGATGGCGATGTCGAACTGGGTTGCTTCGGCGAGCCGCATCGCTTCGGGGATATCGCCGGCTTCAGCTGCGATCTTGTAGCCGAGCTCTTCCAGCATGTCCGCGACCATCATCCTGATCATCACCTCGTCTTCGACGAGGAATACAGAGCGGCCGGAAAGCCCTGTCGCGGTCATTGTCGGTGAGTCCTTGCCCATTCCAGAAAACGTTCGCAGATAACGTGAATCGACGCAATGCGCGTTTCGGCGAACGGACACCTGAAAATGGCGTTCGCGGCCACTCCGCTGCAAGCCAATTTGTGGTCAAATACCTCAGCGAAAGGCTATCATGAGTTCCTGAGCAGGAACAGGATTCCTGCCGCAGCCTTGAGCTCCGCAAGCGACGATCCGGACCTGACGAGACAACACAGGCAGCAATGACGTCCCACCAGCACCCGCACGAAAAGATGATGTTTCAGCTCACGCTGAGGCGTCGGGGCATCAGCGATCAGGCGGTGCTGCGAACCATGGAGGAGGTGCCGCGCGAGCTGTTCGTCGACGAGGCCGATCGCGAGGGGGCCTATCGTGACAGCGCGCTGCCGATCGCGTGCGGGCAGACCATCAGCCAGCCCTTCGTCGTCGCCTACATGACCGAGCAGCTCCAGCTCCAGAAGCGGCACCGCGTGCTCGAGATCGGCGCGGGCTCTGGCTATCAGGCCGCCGTGCTGTCGCGGCTCGCAGGCCAGGTGCTGACGGTCGAGCGCTATCGCAAGCTTGCGGACGCCGCACGCGCCAGGCTTGAGAAGCTCGACTATCACAATGTCGAGGTGATGCTGGGCGACGGTCTCAACCTGCCTGCCAACATCGGCCCGTTCGACCGCATCATCGTCACCGCCGCGATGGAGCAGATTCCGGAGAACCTGGTCGAGCGGCTCGAGGTCGGCGGCATCCTGATCGCGCCCGTCGGGCCGCATCAGGGGGTGCAGACGCTGATCCGTCTGACCCGCAGTCCGAACGGGATCGACCGCAAGGAACTCGTGGAGGTCCGTTTCGTGCCGGCGCTGCCCGGCGTGGCGCGGGAGCTGTAGATTTCCGGATTGGCTGTGCTGCCAACATCTTATTGGGAGGGTTAAGCCGTTATTTACTCGGCGCGTGTTTACTTAAAAGACCAGTTCTGTTGCGTACGAGTGAGTAACCATGTCTGTCGTCGCCGAGTTGCTTTACTCGCGCCGCGTACCGCAGGTCGCGGTGCTGGCGCTGATCTCCGTCAGTTTCGCAGGATGCAGCGCCGACATGTCGTCGCGGCTGTCCCAGTCGAACTTCTCCAATCCCTTCTCGACTGAATCGACCGGTTCGGTGCAGCAGGCGCCGCCGCCGCAGCGCGAGCTGCCGCAATATTCGCGGCCGCAGACGCAGCCCGGTTATTATCAGTCGCAGCCCTTGCCGCCGCCCGCGGTGTCCGCGCCGCAATCCTATCCCGTTGCGGCAGGTGGCGGGGTGTCCGGTGGCGGGCGTGGCGTCGGCTCCTACGCGCCCCCGGCGCAGCCGCGTCTGGAGACCACGGCCACCGTGCCGTCGCGCTCGGTCGCGGCCGCCCAACCGGCCGGTGGAACCAAGATCATCGTCGGCACCAGCGACACGCTCGACGTGCTCGCCAAGCGCTACCGCGTCACGCCGCAGGCGATCCTCGCCGCCAACGGCTACAAAGGTCCGCGCGCGCTCTCGCCCGGCCAGCAGCTGATCATCCCGCATCCGGGCGCGGCTGCACCTGCGCCGGCGATGGCTCCCGTCGCAGCGGCTCCCGCGATGGCGCCGGCAGCCAAGCCGGTTGCGGCCATTGCCGCGCCGCCGAGCACGCACTTCGTCAACCACGGCGACACGCTCGCCAGCATCGCCCGCAAGAACCATATCTCGGCGGCTGAGCTGGCCCGCGCCAACGGCCTCGATCCGTCCGCCAAGCTCAAGCTCGGAACCAGGCTGACCGTGCCGGGTGCAAAGACCGCCGCTGTCGCAGCACCCGTTGCTGCGGCGCCGGTCGCGGCTGCCCCGGTCGCAGGTACGTTGCAGCCCGTCGCGGCCGCTCCCGCGCCCGCGATGAAGATGGCCGCCGCCGCGCCGGTGCAGAGTGCGCGCCTGGCCCAGGCGACGGCCAATGTCGAAGAGAAGGCCGCCGAGACGCCGGCGAAGGCTGCGGAAGCCACCGGCGCGCTGCCGACCTTCCGCTGGCCGGTGCGCGGCAAGGTGGTCACGACTTACGGAGCCAAGACCAACGGCAAGTCCAATGACGGCATCAATCTCGCGGTGCCCGAGGGTACGCCGGTCAAGGCGGCCGAAGACGGCGTCGTCGCCTATTCCGGCAACGAGCTGAAAGGTTACGGCAATCTGGTCCTGGTTCGGCACTCCAACGGCTACGTCACCGCATATGCCCATGCGAGTGAGCTGTTGGTGAAGCGCGGCGATACCATCAAGCGCGGTCAGGTCATTGCCAAGTCGGGTCAATCCGGGGAGGTGGCGTCGCCGCAGCTCCACTTCGAGATCCGTAAGGGATCGAGTCCGGTTGACCCGCTTCAATTCCTCAACGGGGCGTGAGGCGTAGGGCAGGCCATCGCCACAAGGAAACTGTCATCGCCCGCCTTGTGCGCAGTTGCGCACTGGGGCGGGCGATCCAGTATTCCAGAGACATCAGTTGTTGAGCCGATAAGCCGCGGCGTACTGGATTCCCCGCCTGCGCGGGGAATGACGGTTGTGGGTGAGGCGAGACTGCCCGCTACTTCGCCGTCAGCTTCACGCCGAGGCGTCCCGCAAGCTCCTGCACGAACTGCCAGGCGACGCGGCCCGAGCGCGAACCGCGCGTGGTCGACCATTCCAGCGCCTCGCGCTCCAGCGCCTCATCATCGACCTTGATGCCGAAATGGCCGCAATAGCCGCGCACCATGGCGAGATATTCGTCCTGGCTGCAACGGTGGAAGCCGAGCCAGAGGCCGAAACGATCCGACAGCGACACCTTCTCCTCGACCGCTTCGCCGGGATTGATCGCGGTCGAGCGCTCGTTCTCGATCATCTCGCGCGCCAACAGGTGGCGGCGGTTGGAGGTGGCGTAGAGGATGACGTTCTCGGGCCGGCCCTCGATGCCGCCTTCGAGCACGGCCTTGAGCGATTTGTACGAGGCGTCATTGCCGTCGAAGGAGAGGTCGTCGCAGAACACGATGAAGCGGAAGGACGAGGCCCGCAGCTGCTCCATCAGCGCGGGCAAAGTCTCGATGTCCTCGCGGTGGATCTCGATCAGCTTCAATTTGTCGGCCGGCTTGCGGTCCGCATTGATGCTGGCATGCGCGGCCTTCACCAGCGACGACTTGCCCATGCCGCGCGCGCCCCAGAGCAGGGCGTTGTTGGCGGGCAGGCCGCCTGCGAAGCGCTCGGTGTTTTCCATCAGGATGTCGCGCATCCGGTCGACGCCCTTGAGCAGGAACAGCTCGACGCGGCTGACCCGCGGCACCGCCGAGAGGCGGCCGTCGGGGTGCCAGACATAGGCGTCCGCTCGCTCGAACGATTCGGGTTCGGCGGCCGGATTGCCCTGGGCGGAAAGGTGCGCCGCGATGGTCTCGAGGGCGCGGACGATCCGCTCCTGGGCGAGGTCTGGGGCTGCCTTGCTGATTGCCTTGGAGGCTGCCGTGGGGCGTTTTGCCGCGACGCTGGCAGGCTTCCTGGCAGGGGTACGGGGGCCTTTGCCGGCCGGGCTTTTGCTTGGTTTTTTGGGCATGTCCGAAGTTCCTGAGAATGCAGCCTTATCGGGCCTGACGGCGCGCCGCAAGGTGGCCAAAAGGGCGGTCTGGCAGCGTTGCAATTGGGGCGGTGGCCGCTATAGTCCGCGCGAATTTGACCGAGCCGGTCGCCTTTGAGGGCCTGACCGGCTTTCCCCCGTTGTCACGAGGATCGTCCGAATGCTGATTACCCCTGCGTATGCCCAGGCCGCGGGCGCCGGCGACACCAACAGCATGTTGATGTCGCTGCTGCCGTTCGCCCTGATCTTCGTGATCATGTACTTCCTGATTCTGCGTCCGCAGCAGAAGAAGGTCCGTGACCACGCCGACCTCGTGAAGAACATCCGTCGCGGCGACACCGTCGTGACCTCGGGCGGCCTCGTCGGCAAGGTCACCAAGGTCGTCGACGACGACCAGATCGAGTTCGAGATTTCCGATGGCGTCCGCGTGCGGCAGATGCGCCAGATGATCTCGGGCGTGCGCGCCAAGGGCGAGCCGGCGAAGGAATCCAAGGATAGCGCGAAGGAAAGCGCCAAGGACGACGCCGCGTCGAAGTGAGCGCTTCCGCGAGCATCTCAAGTCTCCTGATCTGACAGGTCCAGTCGATGTTGTATTTCACGCGGTGGAAGGCGCTGGGGATTATCCTGACGGCGCTGATCGTGTGCCTCTGCGCGGTCCCGAACTTCTTCCCCGAGGCGCAGGTCAAGACCTGGCCGGCCTGGGCGCAGCGCCGGCTCGTGCTCGGCCTCGACCTCCAGGGCGGCTCCTATCTGCTGCTCGAGGTCGATTCCAGCTATGTGAAGAAGGAAAGGCTGGACCAGGTCCGCGACGACGTTCGCCGGACGCTGCGCGATGCGAAGATCGGCTTCACCGGCGGCGTCACCGTGCGCAACGACGCGGCCGAGGTACGCATCACCAAGGAAACCGACGTCCAGCCGGCGCTCGCCAAGCTGCGCGAATTGGCCCAGCCGCTCGGCGGTCTGATGGGCTCCAGCGGTCAGCGCGACCTTGAAGTGACCGACGCCGGTGGCGGCGTTATCCGCCTGAGCATCCCGCAGGCCGCGATGCTCGACCGCATGCGCAAGACCATCGAGCAATCGATCCAGATCGTCGAGCGCCGCGTCAACGAGCTCGGCACCGTCGAGCCCGTTATCCAGCGCCAGGGCAACGACCGCATCCTGGTGCAGGTCCCCGGTCTCCAGGACCCGACCCGCCTGAAGGAACTGCTGGGCAAGACCGCGAAGATGGAATTCCGCATGGTCGATACCTCTGTGCCGCCGGATCAGGCGCAGCAGGGCAGGTTGCCGCCGGAATCCGATCTGCTGATGAGCGCCTCGCCACCGCCCACGCCTTACGTGGTCAAGAAGCAGGTGCTGGTCGCCGGCGGCGATCTGACCGACGCCCAGGCGAGCTTCGACCAGCGCACGGGTGAGCCGGTCGTCAGCTTCAAGTTCAACACATCGGGCGCGCGCAAGTTCTCGCAGGCGACGCAAGAGAACGTGGGGCTGCCCTTCGCGATCGTGCTCGACAACAAGGTCATCTCGGCGCCCGTCATCCGCGAGCCGATCACCGGCGGCCAGGGCCAGATCTCCGGCAATTTCACCGTGCAATCGGCCAACGATCTCGCGATCCTCCTGCGCGCCGGCGCGCTGCCGGCGCCGCTCACCGTGGTCGAGGAGCGCACCGTCGGTCCGGGCCTCGGCCAGGACTCGATCGAGAAGGGCGAGCTCGCGGCTTACGTCGGCTCGATCCTGGTCATCATCTTCATGCTGGTGACCTATCGCCTGTTCGGGGTGTTCGCCAACATCGCGGTGGCCATCAACGTCGCCATGATCTTCGGCCTGTTGTCGCTGCTCAACGCCACGCTGACGCTGCCCGGCATCGCCGGTATCGTGCTCACCGTCGGCATCGCTGTGGACTCCAACGTGCTGATCTACGAGCGCATCCGCGAGGAGCTGCGCGGCGGCCGTAACGCGATCTCGGCGATCGATGCCGGCTTCAAGCGGGCGCTCGCGACCATCCTCGATTCCAACATCACCACCTTCATTGCCGCCGCGGTGCTGTTCTACATCGGCACCGGCCCGGTGCGCGGCTTCGCCGTGACGCTCGGTATCGGCATCATCACCACGGTGTTCACCGCCTTCACCCTGACGCGGCTGATCGTCGCCGGGTGGGTGCGGTGGAAGCGGCCGCAGAGCGTGCCGATCTAGGAGCCTGATTGTGAATCACACCGTTCTCATCGGGCTCGGCGTCCTCATCGCCATTCTCACCGTGGTCGCGGCCCTCGGCTTGCTGCCGTCGCTGCGCATCGTCCCGGACAACACTCATTTCGACTTCACGCGATTCCGCCGCATCAGCTTCCCGATCTCGGCGGCGCTGTCGATCGTCGCCATCACGCTGTTCTTCACCCACGGCCTGAACCTCGGTATCGACTTCAAGGGCGGCACGTTGCTGGAGGTGCGGGCCAAGTCCGGCGCCGCCGACATCGCGGCGATGCGCACGACGCTGGATGGCTTGCGTCTGGGCGAGGTCCAGCTCCAGCAATTCGGCGGGCCCGAGAACGTCCTGATCCGCGTCGCGGAGCAGCCGGGCGGCGATACCGCCCAGCAGGCGGCCGTGCAGAAGGTCCGTACCGCGCTCGGCGATTCCATCGAGTACCGCCGCGTCGAGGTGCTCGGTCCGCGCGTCGCCGGTGAGCTCTTGGCCTACGGCATGCTCGGCCTGATGCTCGCGATCGTCGCGATCCTGATCTATCTCTGGTTCCGCTTCGAATGGCAGTTCGCGCTCGGCGCCATGATCGCCAACGTGCACGACATCGTGCTCACGATCGGCTTCATGTCGATCAGCCAGGTCGATTTCGACCTGACCAGCATCGCCGCGCTGCTCACCATTCTCGGCTATTCGCTCAACGACACCGTCGTCATCTACGACCGTATCCGAGAAATGCTGCGGCGTTACAAGAAGATGCCGATGCCGCAGCTGCTCAACGAGTCCATCAACTCGACGCTGTCGCGCTCGATCATCACCCACGTCACGGTGACGCTGGCGCTGCTGGCCCTGCTCCTGTTTGGCGGTCACGCCATCCACAGCTTCACCGCGGTGATGATGTTCGGCGTGGTGCTGGTCGGCACCTACACCTCGATCTTCATCGCGGCGCCGATCCTGATCTATCTCGGCGTCGGCGAGCATCGCGAAGATGCGCCCGATACGGCTACGCCGGCGAAGAAAAACAAGGCATGATCCGAACCGCCCGCCCTCGCACGCGTTTGCGAGGGCAGTAAGCCCATTCGGACCAAGCTCATGACCGGCGATCCCAACGCACCGCATTTCCCGCGCTCGGCGCCGATCGAGGCCTATGGCAAGGGCGGCTTCGCCTTTGCCGGCATGTCGCACCGGGGATCGCTGCTCTGCCTGCCCGATGCGATCTGGGCCTGGGATGTGACGGACCCCGCGAAGATCGACCGCTATTCGCTGGATCGGGTCTTCGCGGCCGCCAACAGCATCGACACGCTCCTGATCGGCACCGGAACCGGGGTCTGGTTGCCGCCGCCGGCGCTGCGGCAGGCCCTGAAGGCGGTGAGGGTGGTGCTGGACACGATGCAGACCGGCCCGGCCGTGCGTACCTACAACATCATGATCGGCGAACGACGCCGCGTTGCGGCCGCGCTGATCGCCGTGCCATGAGCAGCGCTGCACCTCCGCCCGATTCCGTTGCCTTCTGCGCCGATCTCGTGCGCAGCCACGACTTTCCGCGCTATGTCGCGACCCTGTTCGCGCCCGCCGCCGAGCGCCGTGCGCTGCTCGCGCTCTACGCCTTCAATGTCGAGATCGTCCGGGTCCGCGACCAGGTGAGCCAGCCCTTGCCCGGCGAAATCCGCCTGCAATGGTGGACCGACATGCTCTCCGGCCATGTCCATGGCAGCGCCGAGGGCAATCCGGTGGCGGCCGAGCTTCTGCGCGCGATCCGCGATTTCGACCTGCCGGTCGAGCCGCTGTCGCTGCTCGCCGACGAGCACCAGTTCGATCTCTACAACGATCCGATGCCGACCATGGCGGCGCTGGAAGGCTATCTCGCTGCGACCTGTTCGGCGTTGTTCGCCCTCGCAGCCCGGATCATGGGACCGCCTTCGGATGCGGTCGAGCATCTTGCCCGTCATGCCGGGCTGGCGCAGGGCATCGTGCAGGTCATCGCCAATCTGCCGCGCGATGCCGCGCACCGGCAGCTGTTCCTGCCGCAGCAGGTGCTGGCGAGCCACAATTGCAACATGGAGGATGTGTTCGCCAGCAAGGAGACGCCCGATCTCCATGCGGTGCTCGAACAGCTTGCGGGTGAAGCCCGGCAGCATGTGACGACGGCCTCCTCGCTGCTCGCGCAGCTGCCGTCGTCAGTGCGGCCAGCGTTCCTGCTGCTGAGCCAGGCGCAGGCCGATCTGAAGCGCCTGTCGCGTCCAGGACGCAATCCGTTCACGCCGCAGCCTTCGTCGCGGCTGCGCACACTGTGGACGCTGTGGCGGGCTTCACGTTCCCGGGAATTTACCAAATAGCGGTTGGCTTGTCGCCCGAGCCGGGCAAATGCTCTATGCTGTCCCATGGCTGACTTGTCCCAAACCACGTCCTCCGATCTCAGCGGCCTTCCGGTCGCACCGGGCGACATTCACGCGGCCGCCGAGACCATCCGGGGGGCCGTCGTCGAGACGCCCTGTAGCTACAGCCGCACGCTGAGCAATATCTGCGGCTGTGACATCTGGCTGAAATTCGAGAACCTCCAGTTCACCTCCTCGTTCAAGGAGCGCGGCGCGCTCAACCGCCTCACGGCACTGACTCCGGAGGAGCGTGCGCGCGGCGTCATCGCCATGTCGGCGGGCAACCATGCGCAGGGCGTCGCCTATCACGCCAGGCGGCTCGGCATTCCCGCCACCATCGTGATGCCGGTCGGCACGCCCATGGTGAAGGTCGAGAACACGAAGCACCACGGCGCGGAGGTGGTGGTGACGGGCGCGACGCTGGAGGAGGCGGCCGCGTTCGCGCGGAGCCACGGCGAAGCTCGCGGCATGATCTTCGTCCACCCTTACGACGATCCGCTTGTCATCGCGGGGCAGGGCACCGTCGGGCTGGAGATGTTGAAGGCGGTGCCGGAGCTCGACACGCTGGTCGTCCCGATCGGCGGCGGCGGCCTGATCAGCGGCATTTCCATCGCCGCGAAATCGATCAAGCCATCGCTGCGGATTCTGGGCGTCGAAGCCTGGCTCTATCCCTCGATGTACAATGCCATCCATGACGGCAATCTGCCCGTGCGCGGCGATACGCTCGCCGAGGGCATCGCGGTGAAGTCGCCGGGCAAGATCACGACTGAAATCGTCCGGCGCCTCGTCGACGACATCGCGCTCGTCAACGAGGCCGAGCTCGAGCGCGCGCTCGCGACCCTGATCTCGATCGAGAAGACGGTCGTCGAGGGCGCCGGCGCCGCCGGCCTCGCCGCGCTGATGTCCGATCCCGCCCGCTTTGCCGGCCAGAAGGTCGGCCTGGTGCTGAGCGGCGGCAATATCGACACGCGGCTGATCGCCTCCGTTCTCACCCGCGAACTGGCGCGCGAGGGGCGGCTGACCCAGTTGTCGCTCGATATCCCCGACCGGCCCGGCCAATTGGCCGCAGTGGCCGCATTACTGGCCGAGGCTGGCGCCAACATCATCGAGGTCTCGCATCAGCGGACCTTCTCCGACTTGCCGGCCAAGGCGACGCTGCTGCAACTCGTGATCGAGACCCGCGACAGCGCCCATCTCGACGAGGTCATGGCGAGGCTCAGTGCATCCGGATTGAGCGCGCGCTGCACCTGAGTGGCGCGGCCGTCCCGCTATCGCGGCGTCAGGCCCGCGAGGTGGCCGATCAGCCGGTCGATCTCGGCTTCGGTGTTGTAGTAGTGCGGGGAGGCGCGCACGAGCGGCGGCAGTGCCCGGATCTCTGCGTCGATGCGGGTGCTCGACGGATGTGAAGCACCGATGGTGATGCCGGCGGCAGCGGCACTGCCGACAATCGCGTCCGCCTCATATCCGTCCATCGTGAAGCTGACGATGGCGCCCGGTGTGCGTCCGAGGTCGCGAATTGTGATGCCGCGAACGGAAGCGAGGCCGCCCCGAAGGCGGTCCGCCAGCAGGCGGCAGCGCTGCTCGATAGCACCCATGCCGATATCGAGCGCGTAATCGACGGCAGCGCCGAGCCCGAGCCGCGCTGCGTAGTTGTTCTCCCAGGTCTCGAAACGGCGCGCATCGTCACGGAGCCGATATTCATCGCGCGAGACCCAGGGCGCCGCAAAGTGGTCGATCATCGGCGGCTCGAGCCGTTGCAGCAACTCGCGGCGAACATAGAGAAAGCCGGTGCCGCGCGGGCCGCGCAGGAATTTGCGCCCCGTCGCCGACAGCATGTCACAGCCGATGGCTTCGATGTCGACCGCCATCTGGCCGACCGCCTGGCAGGCGTCGAGCAGATAGGGAATGCCGTGCGCCCGCGCGATCTTGCCGACGGCCGCTGCGGGGTTGACCAGCCCGCCATTGGTCGGAACCCAGGTGATGGCGATCAGCTTCACGCGCTCGTCGATCATCCGTTCGAGCGCGTGGATGTCGAGCTCCCCGCCGGGATCGCTCGGCACGACCTCGATGACCGCGCCTGTGCGCCTGGCGACCTGAAGAAACGCGACATAGTTGGCGGCGTACTCCGCCTCGGCGGTCAGGATGCGATCGCCTTTGCGGAATGAAAGCGCATAGAATGCCATCTGCCAGGCAATTGTCGCGTTCTCCAGAAGCGCGATCTCATCGGGCGCGGCATTCAGCAGGCGGCCTACCGAGCCGTAGACTGAATCAAGCCGGCGCGCCTCGCGGTCGGCGGCGGCATAGCCTCCGATCTCGCTCTCGAGGTCGATATGCCCCTTCATTGCCGCGACGACGGCGGCCGGCATGAGAGCCGCGCCCGCGTTGTGGAGATACGCGAGCCGCGCAGCGGCCGGTGTGTCGGCGCGTATTCGGTCGATGTCGATCAAATGGGGCTCTCGTGCTTTGGCCGCGTCAATGCGGCATCTCTTCGAACTGCGGCAGGTGGAGCGGCGTATTCCACGGCAGGCGACGCTTGGTGAACATCTCGAGCTTCGGCGCAACCAGGTCGGGCCGATCGAGGCTTCCCAACTGAACGAAGACCGTTTTGGGGAAACTGTCGAGGTTCGAGCTGAACACCCGCGAGCCGCATTCGGGGCAGAAGTTTCGGTCGAGGCCTTTGCCGGAATTTGCGACGTAGTGAAAGGCCTTCGGCTTGCCGCTGAGAAGCGTGAAGTCATCCTCCGGGACGGCAAAGAAAGTTGCCATCTCGCCACCTGAGGCGCGCTTGCAGTCGTTGCAATGACAATTGGCGATGAAGGACGGATCGGTGTCGAATTCGAACTTGATGGCGCCACAGGCGCATTGAGCGGTGTATTTTTTGGCCATTGATCGCCTCGAATTGGTCCAAGGGCGGGGCCATATTGGCTGGCCGGAGAAGCGCGCGCAACAGTGCTTGCCGCGCAGCGTCTCGTCTCAGATGCAGAGGCTGAGCAGCTTGATGTGGCACTCGCTGGATTTTGGCTTCTTCGCGGGCGCGGCCTCGCGCTTCACGGCAACCAGCGGCTCCTTGTCCTTCTTGCCTTTGCTCTTGCCCTTCGGCTCGTAGTCGCCCGCGATCACCATGGCCCAATAGGTGCGCTTGCCGCTGGAAGTTTTGGCGCTTGCAATGCCGACGCGGGAGGCGTTGTGCAGCAAGAGGTTCTTGCGATGCCCGGACGAGTCGATCCACTGGCCGAGCGTCTTCTCGAAATTGTCGTAGCCATAGGCGATGTTCTCGGCGGCGCGCCCCGCGCCGGCCGGTGCGACGCGGCGGTTGAACGGTCCGAGAGCGTCGTGGCTGAGGTCGTCCTTCGCCGCCATCGCGCGCGCCTGGTCCATGGCGATGCGGTCGAGGGTTGAATCGCGGACGACGCGGACTTCACCGTTCTTGAGGCGAAAGCTGGAGATCAGCTCGGCCGGGGATTCGGCCATCGCGGGCACGGCTGCGAACAGGAGAAGGCCAGCGATCACGCCGCCAACCGCACGATGCATCATCATCCCCCGAATGCCCATGACCTGCCGCCCGAATGATCCGATCGCTTCTCTATCGCCAATGTGGACGCTTCAAGGCGCATTGCGTCCGTCAGCCCGCGGGCAGGTCCGCCTCGAAATTGAAGCGGTCGCGCAGGTTCTTGCGCTGCTCCAGGATGTCCTTGAGGAAAGCGCGGTCCTGGTCGTTCTTCATCATCGGCTCGATCAGGTCGAGCTGGTTCATGGCGACCAGTTGCAGGATCTCGGTGCGCGGCTTGCCGCTGGTGTCGCGCGGCAGTGCATGCACCACCTGGATGTGTTCCGGCGGTTTCGGACCCTTGGCGGCCGCAAGTTCGTTGCGGAGCTGGCCTTCCAGCATGGCCTGATCAGCTTCGACGAAGGCATAGAGCCCGACGCCGGAGCGGCGGTCGGCAAAGGCAACGATGGCGGTGTCGCGCACGGCGGGATTCTTGCGGATCAGCTCCGCCAGCACAGGCGCGTCGTTGACGAGCCTGCGGCCGCCACCCTCACGGTCGGTGAAGTTGAACAGGCCGCGCGTGATCGCCCGGTAGACCTTCTTGCCGGTGGCGAGCCACAGGCTCGCGGCAAATGATTTCTTCGCCAGGATCTTGCGCTCGCGCGGCGTCAGCGCCTCGGGCGCGTAGGAACGCTTGTGCTTGAGCAGGTGCCGCAGGTCCTCATAGGCGAGGATGCGATAGAGCCGGCCGCGGCGTGCAAAGCAGGCGGCGAGCTGGAAGTCGGTCACATAGGCGTGGCCGTCGCGGCCGACCAGCCAGTTCTGCTCCTTGGCAAGGTCGTTGTGGCAGATGCCGGCGCGGCGGAGCCGGCGCAGTGCCGCCTTGGCCGAGCGGAAATAGGCGAGGTCGCCATGCGGTTTGGCCAGGTGCAGCGCGACGCCGTCGACGAAGCCGCGCACCAGAGCCCGGCGTCCGGCCCAAAGCAGCTCGGGACCGACATTCAGGCCCTTGGCGAGGGCGAGCGCATGCTTCTCGCGCGCGAACAGGTGGCGGGCCAGCAGGAACGACCACCACGGCACCTCATCCAGCCGACGCAGCACCGCGTCGACCTCGCCGTTGCCGGCACGAAAGCGGCCGCGCTCGACGGTCGAGAACACGTCGCGCTTGAGCAGGACGCCCTCGGTCCAGCGCGCCGTGAGCGTCGCGGCGTCGTCTTTGGGGAGCTTCATCGACAACTCACGCGGCTGCGGCGATGCGCAGGTGATCGGCGATCCAGCGATCGAGATCGGCGAGCGCCAGTGCGCTCATCGCCTGCTTCTTGGCCACCGTCTTCTCGTTGCCGCGCAGGCGCGTGCCGTCGGGCTTCTTCGTCGGTGCGCTTGCAAGCGGCGGGAATAGGCCGAAATTGATGTTCATCGGCTGGAACGAGCGGGTGCCGGGCTCGATGGTCTCGATATGGCCGCCGGTGATGTGGCCGAGCAGCGATCCCAGCGCGGTCGTAGGAGGCGGGCTCGCCAATGTCTCGCCACGGGCATCGGCCGCCGCGTAGAGACCGGCGATCAGGCCGACGCTGGCGGACTCCACATAGCCCTCGCAGCCCGTCATCTGGCCGGCAAAGCGCAGCCGCGGCTGCGCACGCAGCCGCAGCTGGCCGTCGAGCAGTTTGGGCGAGTTGAGGAAGGTGTTGCGATGCAGGCCGCCGAGGCGGGCGAATTCGGCCTTCTCCAGCCCGGGAATGGTGCGGAAGATGCGCTGCTGCTCGCCGTATTTCAGCTTCGTCTGGAAGCCGACGATGTTGTAGAGCGTGCCGAGCTTGTTGTCCTGGCGCAGCTGCACGATCGCGTAGGCTTTCGTCGTGGGATCGTGTGGATTGGTGAGGCCGACCGGCTTCATCGGACCATGGCGCAGCGTCTCGGGGCCGCGCTCCGCCATCACCTCGATCGGCAGGCAGCCGTCGAAATAGGGCGTGTTGGTCTCCCACTCCTTGAACTCGGTCTTCTCGCCGGCGATCAGCGCGGCGACGAAGCCGTCATACTGCTCCTTGGTCATCGGGCAGTTGATGTAGTCGGCGCCGTTGCCGCCGGGGCCGACCTTGTCGTAGCGCGACTGGAACCAGGCGACCGACATGTCGATGGACTCGCGATGCACGATCGGCGCGATCGCGTCGAAGAAGGCGAGCGCGTTCTCGTCGGTCAGTTCGCGGATGGCGTCGGCAAGGGGCGCGGAGGTGAGGGGGCCGGTCGCAACGATGACGTTGCTCCAGTCGGCCGGCGGCAGGCCTGCGATCTCGCCACGCGCGATCTCGATCAGGGGATGCTCGTTCAGCGCCTTGGTGACGGCCGCCGAAAAACCGTCGCGATCGACCGCCAGCGCGCCGCCGGCGGGCACCTGGTTGGCATCGGCCGCGCGCATGATCAGCGAGCCGAGGCGGCGCATCTCCGCATGCAGCAGGCCGACGGCGTTGTTGGCGGCGTCGTCCGAGCGGAACGAATTGGAGCAGACGAGTTCGGCGAGCCCGTCGGTGCGGTGCGCCTCGGTCATGCGGTCGGGCCGCATCTCGTGCAGCACCACGGGCACGCCGGATCTGGCGACCTGCCAGGCGGCTTCCGAGCCGGCAAGGCCCGCGCCGATCACGTGCACAATGTTGGAATGGGGTCCTGTCATGGGGCGGACAGGTAGCGCTTTTCGGCGGTCAGTGGAATCGCCGAGATCGAGTTTTCTGCCTTCAGAAACGACAACGCCCGCACGAGGCGGGCGCTATCGGTTCGTCCGGTGAAGGGCTGAACGATATCAGCCCTGATACTGACCGGCGGCAACGCGCGGGATGTCCGAGCGATCGAGGCCGATGTCGGCCAATTCGCGATCGCTGAGCTGGGACAGCTCGGCAACATTGCGCTGATAGTCCCGGAAAGCCTGGATCATGCGGATGAGCGAGAGCAGCATTGGTAGTCTCCTGTAGCTCGATTCAGCCCTTGCCCGGGCCTCATCGTTGAAATGAATATAGGTGAGAGTGGTGCAGTGCGAAAGTTCCGATGTTGCGATGCAGCTAAGCGAAGAACGCATGGCATCGGTAAGGGGCGATTAACCTCTTGGCAGTCCCGCCCAACCGCTGGGCGTTCACCGCTGCAGATCACAATAAAATCCCGTGAAATCACGGATTTATGAAAGAAACTGCGGTTCCGATAGGATGGGAAATAAGTTGCATTCTCGCGACCTGCAAGACGATGCGGCAGCTTGTAAGCCCAAGTCTCGCATGCGCGAATCGCATGAATCAGGAATCTTTAGAAGTGAATATTTATTCATAATATGACCGGGGGCCGCCGACCCTAAGAGAACCCGCGGGCGTGTGAGGAAGAGGCGATTCGCTTGGCTCCCTTGGAAAGGCCACCGAAACGGCTTGCGACGAGGCCAGATTCGCGGGCCGATCGATCGCCGGGAGTCGCACGCGCTCGTCGTTGATGCGGTGCACACACGCCAAGGGTGCGAGCGCTTGATTACAAGGTTGTAATGAAAATCAGAATTTTCGCATGCGGCTCTGCGCAGCGCGCAACATCACGCAATTCTCGCGGGGAATTTATTGCGGCAAGTTGCCGCGTCGGCAGCAAAGTCGTGGCGCAGATTCCGGCAATCTCGCTGGGTCTGTCCCAAGAACAAGAGAAGGAAAGTAACATCATGACGAAGTTACTCGGGGTTATCGCCATTGCCGCCGTCGCGTTCGCCGTCGCGCCGGCCCAGGCCGCCAAGCACGCCATGGGCGGCTGCAGCTCGGCCAATCTGGAGAAGGCGGAGACCGCGATCGAGAACATGCCCGACGGCGACGGCAAGTTCGTGGCGCAGAAGGAGATCGCGGCCGCTCAGGACTCGCTGCTCAACGGCAAAATGGGTGCGTGCGGCGCGCATCTGAACAAGGCGATGCACGCCACCATGGGTAAGTAAACGCTTCAAGAGAGGGCCGGTCGCCAGGCGATCGGCCCTACGCTTTTGTGCAGAGGGTCTTAAGGGGCGCGCGCGAGCTGGGTGGCGAAATAGGCGACGGTCTTGGAATAGACCTCGCTCTTGTTCCACTGCTGCAGCACCGCGAAATTTGGACTGCCCGGCTGCCAATCCTTGCCGCGCTGCCAGCCATAGCCGGCGAGATAATTGGCGGTCGAGGCGAGCACGTCGGGCGCGTTGTGCAGGAGATCGCGCTTGCCATTGCCGTCGAAATCGACGGCGTATTTCATCCAGGACGAGGGCATGAACTGGGTCTGGCCGAGCTCGCCCGCCCAGGCGCCCTTCATGTCGGCGGGTGCGAGATCGCCGCGCTGGACGATGCGTAGCGCGTCCAACAGTTCGCCGCGAAACTGCTCGGTGCGCCGGCAGTCATAGGCCAGCGTCGCCAGTGAACGGATGGTTGCGAACTTGCCGGTGTTGACGCCGAAATCGGTCTCGAGACCCCAGATCGCGACCAGCACCTCGCCTGGGACGCCGTAGGTCTGTTCGATGCGGGACAGCACCGAGCCGTATTGCTTCATCATGTTGGAGCCGCGCGTCATGCGCGGCGGCACCATACGGCCGGAAAACTCCTCGAAGGTCTGGCTGAAGACCTTTTGCGAGCGATCGCGGTTGAGCACGCTCTGATCGAGCGTCACGCCGGCGAGCCCGGCGGCAATGGCCTGCTGCGAGATGCCTTTCGCCGCGGCGTCGGTTTTGAAGTCTGCAAGCCATGCGTCGAAATTGCCCGAACCGCAGGCAACGGCGGCGAGCACGGGCTCGGCGGATAGGATTGACGCGGAGAGGGCTAAGGCTGCGAGAGCAAGACGAGAAATCGTCGGGGTCATCAGATGAAATGGATTCCGTGATGTGATCTGACCGGCGGGGCGCAATCTCGGTCGGAACCGCGGCCAAAGCTAGGCGCATGACTAGGCCGGCCCTGCCCGGAGCCGGGCAGGACCGGATGTCACGAGATCGTCAAGCGTCCGTCCGATTCCGCCACGGGAAGAGGTTGGCGGGGAAGTCGGCGGCGGACTTGCGCGGACGATGCGGCGGGGGCGGCACCGGCCGCGCACCGGGATCGGACGCGATCACCTTGCGGTACAGATGCCAGGTGGCATGCCCGAGCAGGGGGATCACCACGGCGAGGCCGAGGAACGCCGGGATCGTGCCGAGCGCCAGCAGCACCGCCACGATCAGGCCCCAGGCCGCCATCGGCACCGGGTTCCTGGCGACAACGCGCAGCGAGGTGACCATCGCCTCGAACGCACCGGCATGACGGTCGAGCATCAGGGGGAACGACACGGCGCTGATACAGAGCGCGGCGAGCGCGAACAGGAATCCGGTGCCGCAGCCGACCACGATCAGCCACCAGCCCTGCCGGGTCATCAGCACACGCGTGATGAAATCCGAGATCCCGGTCACGCCCTCATAGCCGAAGGCTGCGACATAGATCGCCTGTGCGGTTGCAACCCAGGTCACGAACAGCGCGAGCAGCAATGTGCCGAGACCGAGCATGGCACCGAACGAAGGCGAGCGCAGCACCTCCATGGCATCCCAGGCGCTGGCCTCTTCATAGCGTTCGCGCCGGCTCGAGAGCTCATAGAGACCCAGGGCCGCGAAGGGCCCGATCAAGGCGAAGCCTGCGGCGAGTGGAAACAGCAGCGGCAGCACCGAATAGCCCATCACCACGCGGGCGAGCACGAGGCCCAGCACCGGATAGATCACGCACAGGACGATGGCGTGGCTCGGAACCGCCTTGAAATCCTCCCAGCCGCGCCTCAGCGCGTCATGCAGGTCGGACAGTTGGATGGTCTGGATGGTTGGTCCCGCCGCATTAGCGGGCGGGGCCATTGTAGGGACATTGCCCTGGTAGAGTGTGGCCATGGTCGCTAGCTCCCTTGCCATGCAGCCGAATCCGGCGCCGGCAAACGGCGCAAGCGGCCGCTATTCTTGGATGATCGCGATCCCGACCAGACGCGAATTCCGGAAGGCATCGCGAACTGAACGGGAAGCGTACTCCCAATTCCGAGTCCTGTCCCTCACGCCTGGGTGAGATTCGATGCCGCACCGCAACTTCGACGATGTCATTCGGTCGTCATTTCGCCGCAGATAAGCTGATGCTGGTTGTCGGTTCGCAGAACTCCGCGGGCGCAACGCAGAAACTTCGGCTATAAGTGCCACTCAAGGCCTTCCAACGGATCCTTTTCGGGGAGCAGACATGAGCATTTTCGGGAAAATTATGGGCGCGATCTTCGGTAGCCATCCGGCTTCCGCCGCACCCGCAGGCAGCGCACCGTCGGGCAGCGCGCCCGCAAGCGCCGCGCCGGCCGGATCGGCACCGGCCGCAGCGCCGATGGCAACGGTGGACGTCGCAGCCATCGTCGATAAGCTAGTGGCAGCCCAGAAGGAGAAGCTCGAGTGGCGCACTTCGATCGTCGACCTCATGAAGGCGCTCGACATCGATTCGAGCCTTGCCGCGCGCAAGGATCTCGCCAAGGAGCTCGGCTACACCGGTGACATGAACGACTCCGCGAGCATGAACGTCTGGCTGCACAAGCAGGTGATGTCCAAGCTCGCCGCCAATGGCGGCAAGCTGCCGCCGGAGATCAAGCACTGATCGATCGCTCGGACGCAGCCAAGGGCCCGCGGGATCGCGGGCCCTTTTGCGTTCAGGCAACGAGGTCCGCATCCTCCGGATGCTTGTCGAGATAGTCGGCGACGAAGCCGCAGCCGGCGATCACCTTCCTGCCGTCGCGGCGGATCAGGTCCAGCGCGCCCTTGACCAGCTCGGAAGCGATGCCGCGGCCGCGTAGCGCGCGTGGCGTCTCGGTATGGGTGATGATCACCGCCGACGGGGTCAGCCGGTAGTTGGCGAAGGCGACCTCGCTGCCGATATCGAGCTCGAAGCGGCTCCTGTCCTTGTTGTCGCGTACCGATGCCGCCATGCAAGCTCCTTCCGAAGTGCGTATTGCTTGCCGATCTAGGAGCCCGACCCCGCACTTGGCAAGCGCGGCCAAGGGGAGGTTCAAGGGAGTTGCCGGACCCTAATATTTCCTGACCCTGCTCTTGCAAGTTCCGCGGCGGTTCCCACGTCCTTGAGAAGGACATACGCCCGAATGCGGCCGGCACGGTCGCCAGACATTCGGAGTGTCGTGATAGCCAGCCGCAGACGTATGCCTCTTTTGCAGGAGGTTACGATGTCGGACTTTGGTTTCTTGAATACTCATCGAACATGGGAAGACTGGTGCGGGATGCTGCTCGGCGCGTTGATTGCTGCGTCGCCGTGGTTCCCCATCCAGGACCGCGCGGGGATCACCACCGGACACGAGACGATGGTCCTGAACACGGTGGCAATCGGCCTCGTCGTATTCGGCCTCAGCCAGCTCGAATATGTCGCCTTGCAGCGCTGGCAGGAGGTGGCGACGATCCTGGTGGGGCTGTGGCTGATCGTCTCGCCCTACGTGCTCGGCTATTCCGGCGAAGGTTTTCTCCGGGTCTACCACACGGGTCTCGGAGCGGCAGCGGTGCTCCTCGGCGTGCTCCAGCTGTGGCAGGACTGGGATATGAGTGACCAGGATATGCTGAAGCACGGACAATAGGCTGCGGATTTCGGCAGGCCCGCCGCGCGATCGGCGGGCCAGCGATTGCTCATCCTTTCACGAGGTCCTGATAGTCCGGGTGCTTCTCGATCCACGCTTTGACGAACGGGCATTGCGGGATCAGCTTCAGGCCGGCTGCTCGGACCTGGTCGAGCGCGCCTTGCACCAGCTTCGAGCCGATGCCCTTGCCGCCGAGCTCTTTCGGCACATCCGTGTGCTCGAACGTGATGACGTTACCGTCGAGCTTGTAATGTTCGGTCGCAAGATGGCCCTCCACTTCCAGTTCATAGCGGTGATGGGCCTTGTTGTTGATGACGTCGCTCATGTCGTCTCCGGTCAGCTCTTCAGCGAGTCCGTCAGCATCTTGCGGATCGACCAGGCTTCGCCGCCGGAGGAGCCCTTGATGTCGTCGATCCGCCAGCTACCCGCCTCGCGCACGAAGTCGTAACGCACGATCAGGTCGGCGGGTTTGCGGTCGTTGCGGTGGCCGGCGATGGTCACCGCAAGTGTCGCCTTGTCGGCCTCCATCTTCTCGGCGTCAACCTTGAACGACTTCACGTCCGGTTCCTGCGAATTGATGACGGGATCGAAATCGACCGGTCCGACGTCGCCCTTGGGCGTATGCGCATCCGCCTTGGCCCACAGCGCAACCAGCGCCTTCGAGAGATATTTCGCCTTGGCAGCCTTGTTCTCGATGACGAAGGCACCACCGCCATCGCCCTTGCCCTTGGCCGCGCGCGTGTAGATCGCGGTCAGGATGGCGACGGGATCGCTGGGAGCGGGCATGACGGCAAATGCCGGAGAGGTACCGGCAAGCAGAGAGGCGACGACGAAGGTCCGGCGGGTGAGCATGAAATGTCCCTGAGGTGATGGCGCGCGGCGACGGGCCTGAGCGGCCGGCGTCGGCGCGTATCGCTGTAGACTGATGGAGCGGCCGTTCGGTTCAATCGGTCGCTTTGGCCAGCCGCGCGTCCTCGGGCTGCGGCTGCTGGCGGAGGCAGCCCTGGCAGATGACGAGGGAACGGTTGACCCTGGCGTCCTGTTCGGCCTCGATGCCGTCCTGCGCCTGCCACCATTCCTTCGAATAGGGCTGAAGGCCTGCTTGCGATCTGTGGTGTTCGGATGCTGTGGCGGATCGTGTTGCGCGCGATGGTCCCGGGGCGGATCGCGGCTGGTTGGGATCCTCGCCGGCACCATCCCAGGCATAGCGCGCAGGCTTGAAGGCGGGATCGGAAGCGAGATGCGCCTGCGGCGCCACGGCACATCCGGCAAGCGCCAGCGATAGCAGGAGGAAGGCGGGCGCTTTGACCATGATGCGGCACTCTGTACGCGAGAACTGGCTGAGGTTGCGCCGATCATGTTTAAAATTCCCTGAACGGTTGCGGCTGCGTCGGCGACAAATGCGCATGCGCTGTTTCATCCTCCTGCTCGCTCTGCTCGTCACCGCTGCGCGCGCCGACGACGCAAGACCGTTCAACCCGGCCGACTATCCAGCCGGTGTGCAGAAGGCGCTGCACTACGCCAATGAGGAATGCGACAGCCAGGACGGCGGCGCGGTAACCTTTGCGCCGGACACGGTGCGCAGGATCGACCTGACAGGTGACGGCCGCGACGACTACATCGTCGATTTCCGTGACACCAAATGCGGGGACCGCGAGACCACCTATTGCGGAACCGGCGGCTGCGTCATGAACATCCTGGTGACGCTGCCGGACGGCAGCGTGCGCCCTGTGTTCGACGGCTATATCCGCAGCTACAAGATCGTGGCCCCGCCGATCAAGCGCGGCGCCGCGCGCACCGTCCGATTCGATCTGCATGGCAGCTATTGCGGCGGTTTTGGCGCGCAGGCCTGCGTCAAGGAGAAGGCGATCACGGCGACGCCGTTCGCGTTCAAGCAGCCGTAGAGCAGGGGTGCGGCCGGCGGCCTTGCGGCGGTGCGGGCGTTGGCGATAAATGGGCTGCAAGGAGCGGGCGGCTTGCGCGCTGTCCGCCGTCGAAGAGGAAGCCCCATGCAGCCCCTGCGCATGTCCCGCCGCGTCATGAATCTCGCTCACATGCTGACCCAGAATGCGCGGCGGCATGGATCGCGTCCCGGCTTCGTCTGGGGGGACAAGTCCTGGACCTGGCGCGAGATCGACGCGCAGGTCTCGGCGCTGGCGGCGGCGCTCGCCGCGCGCGACATCGCCAAGGGCGACCGCATCCTGGTCCATTCCAAGAATGGCGACGAGATGTTCTTCTCGATGTTCGCGGCATTCCGGCTCGGTGCGGTCTGGGTGCCCACCAATTTCCGCCTGATGCCGGACGAGGTCTCCTATCTCGCGCAGGCCTCCGGTGCGAAGGCGTTTCTGTGCCATGTCGATTTTCCCGAGCATGCGGCGGCCGTGAAGGGCGGCGCGCTCGCGTTCACCTGGAGCATTGACGGCAGGGGCGCGTTCGGCGAGACGTCGGTTGCAGATGCCATTGCGTCGCAGGCGGGGCGCGTGGTCGAGAACGTCGCTGTCGAGCACGACGATCCCTGCTGGTTCTTCTTCACCTCCGGCACCACGGGCCGCTCCAAGGCCGCGGTGCTGACCCACGGCCAGATGGGCTTTGTCGTCACCAACCATCTCGCAGATCTGACACCTGGCGTCACCGAGGAGGATGCCTCGCTGGTGGTGGCGCCGCTCTCGCATGGCGCCGGTGTGCATCAATTGGTGCAGACCGCGCGTGGTGTACGCACCGTGCTGCTGCCGACCGAGAAGTTCGACATCGACGAGGCGTTCGGACTGATCGAAAAGCATCGGGTCAGCAATCTCTTCACCGTGCCGACGATCCTGAAGATGATGGTCGAGCATCCCGCCGCCGATAAATACGATCACTCCTCGCTGCGTCACGTGATCTATGCCGGCGCGCCGATGTATCGCGAGGACCAGAAGGCCGCGCTGAAGAAGCTCGGCAAGGTCATCGTTCAGTATTTTGGATTGGGCGAGGTCACCGGCAACATCACCGTGCTGCCGGCGGCGCTGCACGACCCCGAGGACGGCCCGCATGCGAAGATCGGCACTTGCGGCTTCGAGCGCACCGGTATGCAGGTCTCGATCCAGGACGACGAGGGCCGCGAGCTCGGGGCGAACCAGAGCGGCGAGATCTGCGTGATCGGTCCTGCGGTGCTCGCCGGCTATTACGACAACCCCGAGGCCAATGCGAAGGCGTTCCGCAACGGCTGGTTCCGCACCGGCGATCTCGGCCACATGGACGAGGAGGGGTTCGTCTACATTACTGGCCGCGCCTCCGACATGTACATCTCGGGCGGCTCCAACATCTATCCGCGCGAGATCGAGGAGAAGATCCTGACGCATCCTGCGGTCGGCGAGGTCGCCGTGCTCGGCGTGCCCGATGCGACGTGGGGCGAGGTCGGCGTGGCCGTGTGTGTTGCGCGCGAGGGAGCGAAGCCGGTGAGCGAAGCGGAGATGGCGGCGTTCCTCGGCCCGAAGGTGCCGCGCTACAAGATGCCAAAACGGTTCTTCTTCTGGGAAGCGCTGCCGAAGTCCGGCTATGGCAAGGTGCCGAAGCGGATGGTGCGCGACGAACTCGAGGCGCGGGGATTGCTCGACCTCGACAAGACGAAAACAGGCTGAGCGAAGGTCATGCGCAGCATCAGGCAGCCGGGCGCAGCCAGCGCAGAACGGATCCAATGGGTGGAGGCGAGGGGACGCGCCTTCACGTTCACGCTTCAGGCAGGCCTGCCGCTGCTGGAGGCCGCGCGCCGCGGCTTTGCGGCGGAAGGTTTTGCGAGCGGCGTGCTGAATTTTGGCCGTGGCACGCTCGGACCGTTCGCCTATGTGATGCCGGCGCTGTCCGAGACCGGCGAGAATGCTGCGTTCTACAGCGAGACGTTCCGGCCCAAGGGCGTGACGCGCACGAAGCTCGGCAGCATGACGCTCGGCATACGCGACGGCGCGCCGTTCTTTCATTGCCACGGGCTTTGGACCGAGGCGGACGGCAAGCCAAGCGGCGGCCATATGCTGCCGGACGAGACTGTCGTCGCCGAGCCGTTCGAGGTCGAAGCCTTCGGCGTTGATGGTGCGATGTTCACCGCCGAACCTGATCCGGAGACGAATTTCAAGCTGTTCGGGCCGGTCGCAGCTGCGAGCACCGGCACGCGGACGACCAGCCGCGCCTTCGCGCTCCGCCTGCGGCCCAATCAGGATTTTTCGTTCTGTCTCGAAGCATTCTGCCGCGAGCGAGGCATTTCGCGCGCGAAAATCCATGGCGGTGTCGGCTCGACCATCGGTGCGCGCTTCACCCATGGCGGCGTGATCGAGCCGTTTGCGACGGAACTCGCGATAACGGCGGGAAGCATAGCGCCAGGTGATTCCGGCGCGTTGGAAGCTGCGCTCGACATTGCCCTGATCGACTACACCGGCGGCATTGCAGAGGGCCGTCTGATCCGCGGCGACAACCCTGTGTTGATGACCATGGAGCTGGTGCTCGAGGCGTTAGGCTAGCATCGGCGAGCGGTCATCAGCGAGACTGTAACTTGGCGATGGCGAGGAAGGTGGAGTCACTTATCCCTGAGCCCGATCCTTGAAAGAGGCTGAGCAAGGGAGACTGAGCCTGACCGGTACTCTCGCTGTTTCTGATGTCATACATGGCGGAGAAACGGTTCAGGAGCTTTTCAACCTTCGCGGGATCGGACAGATCCTTGATCTTCATGAATCTGTCCACGAACTTGGCCTGCTGATCGATCGGCATCGCAGCCATCGAATCAGGCAGGTCGAATGTGGTCCTGAATACTTCCGAAAGCGCCCGGTCGGCCAGGATGTCGTATGCCGACGTGATGTCCCCCGCCTTGCGCTGGAAATAGAGCGCCAGGCGCACGCCGGGATTGGTATCTCCCTGCTGTTGCTCCAGGCTTTGCTGGAGATAGTTCGCCTGCGTTTCCCGAAAATGATCGCCCTTCTGAGGACCCAGCATCGGGAGGCGCGCGACGTCGCCCTTGCTGTTGAAGTTGAACGTCCCGGCGATTTCGGCAAAGCGAGGATCGCTCTGCGTGTTCGCGAAGCTCTTGGGATTGCTCAGGTCGGAGCTGAAGATCTTCTTGAGGAATTCGGTGCTGACCTTCTTGGGATCCAGGCCCTTGGCGACGAGAATGAAATCGATCACCTTCCGGTTTGCGAGCAGGTCGGAAACGCTTCCGATGTCTGCGACGGCTTCCTGATAAGACGTCGCGTCCTTCTGGGCTTGCTCCCGAACTGCCTTCTGCTGCTGGGGGCTTGCGTCCCTCAGCGCTGCAATGACGTAGCTCTTCGCAATCTTCAGGACCTCAGCCGGGTCCTGGGCCACCAAGGGAGTCGTCAGATTGCCTTTTGCGTCGAAGTTGAAGTCGCGTGCGAGCTTGACGTACCGATCGTCCTTGAGGGTATAGACGAAGCTCTTGGGATCGTTGAGGTCGCTTTCGAGAACAGCCTTGATCGTGGCCTGCGAGGCTGTCGCCGGGTCGAGGCCGACTGCGCCCAGCGCAAAATTGTACACGTCCGGTGTCGACACGAACGCCTGGACTGAGTTGACCTTGAGGACGGCCGCTCTGAAGTGCGTGATAGCCAATGCTTCGCTCAACGGGGTTGCCGCGTCGTACACGGCGGCCTTGCTGGCGTCGAACTTCTGTTTCGTGATCGTAATGTTTGCAGCAGTTTGTGCGGACACACCTGACGGAAGCGACCCGTCGGACGAAAACTCGAACGCGCCGGCCAGGTCCACGAACCGGCCAATCGTCCCGATCTGGTCGTTGAGGCTGGAGACGTTCTTCGAATACGAGTCCAGATGATACTTCTCGACCAGGATCTGGAGGTTCAACTGCGGCACGTCGGCGCCCGGTTGCGACAGTTGGGCCGTGTAGTCGGCGATTTTCTGATTGGTGGCGCTGACATCGGATTGTGCTTGCGCAAGCTGGGCGTTGAGGCCGGGCAACTGAGACGCGAAGGTGGTGTTGACGTAGCTGTTTGGATCGGATGGATCGCTGCGCAGGACCTGGCTGATGGTGTCACGCGGCCACTTGCTTTCATCCATCCCGAATGCCGAATAGACGTAGTTGCGAAGACGATCGTTGTTCAGAAGCTGGTCTGCACTGCTGATGCTGCCGATCTGGGCGCTGTAGTATGTCGAGTCGTCGGCAAGTGCATCGACCTGGCTCTTCTTGGTCGCCGTGTACAGACCGATCATCTCATCGGTCTGGTTCTCCGATTGCGCAACGGGCTTCGCACCGCCGGTGAAGGAAAAGGCCGCCGCAAACTCCCGGTACCGTTTGTCGACCAGCTTGTTGACGAAGCTGGTGGGATCGGAGAGGTCGCTCTCCAGTACCTTTTTCATGAAGGCCTTGGCGTAGGCCATGTCTTCGAGGCCATAGGCCTTCGTCGCATAGTGATAAAGGCGATAATCCTTCATCAGATCGTCGACGGTCTTCACCTTGCCGATGTTGGCCTTGTAATAGGCGGCCTCCCGCGCCACGTCCGGTTGCTGTTCGACCCGCGTCAGCGACTGCTTGAGATTGTGCGCAATGTAGTTGTAACTGAAATACGTTGTGACCATCGCGCATTCCTCGCGGCGTTACGGTCCCGGACGTCCGTCAATCATTGCCGGGTCGCGAGGTGGGGGGCCGGCCTCATGCCAGCACATCGTCTCAGAGCTGCGTCTTTTGAGCGTTCCTGCTTACAATCCGAGGTTTGAATCATCTCCAAGTGACGCAGATCGAGTTTGTGTCGATTTGTTTCTGTATGTTTCTCAAATGCAGCTTTCGTGAGGATTGTGTTCTTGATATGTTCCGATCAAGGGATGGGTTGAAATAGGTTGGAAGCCGGGCATGAGCCGAAGAAGCGGTCGAACGATCAACCTGCCGGCGCCGTATCTGAAGCGAGTCTGGCTCGATCCATCGCAGGTTCACGATCGGGAGGCTTATCCGTTTTGCCTGCCGATCTTTCCGGATGATTTCGAGCTCAACTTCGACGCCGCCATCACTGTCATCGTCGGGGAGAATGGCACCGGGAAGTCGACGATCCTCGAGGGGATCGCGGCGCTGGCCGGCTACGACGATGCCGGTGGCGGCAAGGGGTACATGCCGGTCGACCATTCCGACGCGCGCGAGAAGATGGGTGGCCAGCTTTCCAAGGCGTTGCGCGCGAGCTGGCTGCCGAAGATCACCAATGGCTGGTTTTTCCGCGCCGAGAGTTTTTTCTCGGTGGCGCGATACCTGGACAAGGCCGCACGCGATGCCGGCCAGGTCGGTCCCGATTTCCTGTCGCATTCCCATGGCGAAGGTTTTCTGCGCTTCTTCGAAGAGCGCTGCCAGCGCCAGGGCATCTTCATCTTCGACGAGCCGGAATCGGCGCTGTCGCCGGCACGTCAGATCGAATTCCTGAGGCTCTTGCGACGCATGGACGACTCCCGCATCTGCCAGGTCATCATGGCAACCCATTCGCCGATGCTGATGGCCTATCCCAACGCGCGGCTGCTGCGGCTCGGGAAATACGGGCTGGAGCCGGTGACGGTGGAGGAGACCGACCATTACCGGTTGATGCGGGAGTTTTGTGACGACCCGCGGGGCTTCGTGGAGGCGACGCTGGCGGAGTGAATGCCGTATCCATTGCCGTTCACCGAACTCCGTAGTATGTTTCTGCCACGATCAGATCCTGGCGGAATGCGGCAAGCCGCAAGGTCTGGGATGGCGAGCGTCCGAACCAGTTTCGCGGGCTCGACTTCGAGGCGGCCGTTGATTTGCTGCTCGCGTTGAACGTCGCAAAATCGCTTGGTGACCTGAGTCCGTTGAAGAGCGTCGGGTTGCATAAGCTGAAGGGCGATCGCAAAGGACAATGGGCGATGATAGTCAACGAGCGCTGGCGCATCTGCTTCGAGTTCAGCAAGGGCGACGCCTACGAGGTTGAAATCGTCGACTATCATAAGGGCTGAAGTATGCCTCCTCTTGTGCACCCCGGACGTTTGCTCAAACGCGAAATGACGGCGCGTGGTCTCAGCGCCAACAGGCTTTCAATTGACATCGGCGTCCCCTCGGGCCGGATTACCGATATCTTGAATGGACGTCGCGGTATCTCCGCAGACACGGCGGTGCGTCTCGGGCGCTACTTCGGCAACAGCCCTCAATTCTGGTTGGACTTGCAAGGGCAGTACGACATTGGTGTCGTCGAGCGGGAGAAGGGCGCGGAGATCGCTCGGCGGGTGAGGCCGGCCGACGCGGCCTGACGGAGTTTTGGTCCAGAGTTTCATCAGATTCGCTTACGGACGACACGGGACACGACTTCGCGTCCTCGCGGCCCATCGTGCCCGAGCTTTGCGGCATTCACCGCCCTCAAAGGTGCCGAGGGCGCAGGGAAGGCCGGGTGCCGGCTGGCACCCGCGGTCCGCTGTGCGCGAAATGCGCTGGAAACAGATGCACAGCGGCATACAGGTGAAGCCAAACATCCGGCCTTCCCTGCGCAGTGGTTTTACGGCTTATATCGTGATCTCCCCGGGGAGCGATGCACTATTGCCCCCGTCACCTTGCGGATGGCTGACGCGCCCGCCCGGTTGGGCAGCGCACGTCACCGCAAGACTTGGCACACAGACCCCGGATGCCAGGACCACACGATTTTGCCGTACGCAGGCTGCACCGGTCGTGTGCGCGCAGGCAGTTGCTCACGGCGTGAGCCGCCCTGCAAACCACCTTCGCGCCGACGCCGCCTGCGTCCACCACGTCCCATCCCGCATGTCGTGACGATCGCGATACGCCCCTCGGCCGGGCTGGGATGACCGGAACATGCGATAATTCCGAATTCGCGTAAAGCGAATTGTTTTGATGGGGACGGATTGACCCCTCCCTTGTGTGTCTTGCCCGTCGGGCAACGCAAGGGATGGCGTGGATGTGGGTCGCGATCCCCGCCACAGCCGTGCCACGAACCGGTCTCCCCACGGCCCGAAAATGCGTTACGATGATCGCAGCGCGCCTCAAGTCGCGCAGATCCAGGAGTGAGGAAACGGTATGAGGATGAGAAGCGGAACGGCGGTCGCCGGGGTGGCGGCGCTGGCGGTGGCGGGGATGGCTCTGGCGGCCGCGTTTGAGCCGGTTTGGGCGCACGGGCCGACCCGGCAGAAGGTGCGCGAATCCATCGAGATCAACGCAGCCCCGGCCAAGGTGTGGGCGGTGATCGGCAATTTCCAGGACATGAGCTGGCTTCCGCCCGTCACCAAGACCGAGGGCGAGAAGGGCAACGAGATCGGCGCGACGCGGCGGCTGACGCTGACCGGCGGGGCCACCGTCGACGAGGAGCTCTACAAGTTCGACGCGGCCGCGATGACCTATTCCTACCGGATCACCACCGTCGACGTGAAGGTGCTGCCGGTCACCAACTATTCCTCGACGCTGACGGTAACGCCGAGCGCCGACGGCAAGGCCTCGACGCTGGAATGGGCCGGCGCGTTCTATCGCGGCTTTCCCAACAACGATCCGCCGCCGGAGCTGAGCGACGAGGCCGCGGTGAAGGCGGTGAAGGGGCTCTATCGGGCCGGCCTCGAGGCGCTGAAGAAGAAGGTCGAGAGCGGAAGCTGACCGTGCGGGCCCTGGTCCTGGCGGCGCTGGCCGCCAGCCTTGCCTGCTTCGGCAACGCCTTCGCCGAAGAGGCGTTCGTCACCAACCAGCTCAGCGACGATCTGATGGTCGTGGACCTCGCCACCGCACGTGCGGTGGCGACCATTCCGATTGGCGGCAAGCCGGCCGGCGTCGCCGTCAGCGCCGACGGCCGCTTTGCCTATGTCACGAGCCCGGATGCCAAGGCGGTGACGGTGGTGGACGCAGCGACGCGGCAGGTCGAGGGGCGGATCGAGGTCGGCGGCGGCCCGCTCGGCATTGCAGTGGCGCCTGACGGCAAGACGGTTTATGTCGCCGATTGGTACGCCGCGGCGGTGCGGGTGATCGACGCCGCGACGCGCGGCGTCACGGCCAGCATCGCGGTCGGCGCCTCGCCGTCGGGCCTGGCGGTGACGCCAGACGGCAAGCTGCTGCTCTCGGCGGACCGCGACGACGACAGCGTCTCGGTGGTGGACACGGCGACGCGCGCGCGCAAGGCGACCATCAAGGTCGGCACGCGTCCGTTCGGCGTCACCATCGATGCCGAGGGCAAGCGCGCCTACACCGCCAATGTCGGCTCCAACGACGTCTCCGTGATCGACATCGCCGCCGGGTCCGAGATCGGCCGCGTGGCGGTCGGGATGCGTCCCTATGCGGTGGCGCTGGCGCAGGGGCGCGGCTTCGTCACGGACCAGTATGGCGGCACCGTCAGCGTGTTCGATGTTGCGACACTGAAACCGGTGAAGCGCATCACCGTCGGCGACTACCCCGAAGGCATCAATGCAACCGCCGACGGCAAGCGCGTCATCGTCGCCTGCTGGGAGAGCAACACGCTTGTTATCATCGATGCTGCCGAGCTGAAGGTGATCGGCGAAGTCAAGACCGGCGACGGCCCGCGTGCGTTCGGGGCGTTCCTGCGGCGGACGGAGTAGGGGAATTGCCCGCTGGCCGTAGCCCGCATGAGCGAAGCGACATGCGGGACTCGTTTCAGCGCTGACGGTCCCGGATATCGCTGCGCTCATCCGGGCTACGGCACTGAGCCCTATTTCGCTTCGGCAAACGCCTTCAGCTTCAGGAAAAAATCCCTCAGGATCGGGTTGCGATCCACGTAGGTCACGTAGCGGATCGGATGGCGCCGGCGATCGACGCTCCACGTCATCTGGTCCGTGAGGACGGGAGCGGGGATGATCACGCTCGGTGCCCACACGGGGTTCAGCAGCCAGCCGACCGGCGCCATGTCCCAGATCTCCTTGGCCCAGCCCATGTGGTCGGACGAATATTCCTTGAAGCGCATGGCGAGAAACGCGCCGATGCTGCCGTGGGGTTCGACGTATCGTTCGATCTCCGGCACCGTCGAGTGAAGGCGGGAGGTGACGCCCAGGCACGGGACGAGGACGAGCGGCACGCCGCTGTCGAGCAGCACCTGCGCGCCGCCGACGTCCTGCTTCAGGTTGAACTCGACCGTATGGGGCCATTCCAGCGCATGGCCGCCGAGCCAGACAACGACGATACGGTCGATGATATCAGGGGCTTTGAGCAGGGCGGAGGCGACGTTGCTGATGGCGCCGATGGCGACGACGTAGAGCGGATTGTCCGGCGAGCCCGCGCGCGCCCGAGCGATGAGGTCGTCCACGGCGGGGGCCGTCCGCGCCGTCTTGCAGGGGCCGACATAGTCGGTGACGCCGCGGTGAACCAGGCCTTCCGGCGCGACGTTCAGGCGGTCCAGCAGGCGCAGGATTTCCTGATAGCTGAGCTCCATGCCATGGCCGGGGCTGTCCGCGCGCGCATTGAAGAACGGCGCGGCGTAGATCGCCTCGACATCGAAGCGGTCCTTCGACAGCAGCATCTGCACGAGCGCGAACTGGTCGTCGATCTCGTTATAGGTGTCGGTGTCGAGCACGACCCGCAACCGCTCGACCGGCGGCTCCAGGAGCTTGAGGCGAGCTGTGTCAGTGAGTGTCATCACCGTCTCCCCGAACAGTTCGTAGGGTGGGTTAGCCTGCGGCTGCGCGAAGCGCAGTCCGCCAGCGTAACCCACTTCTTTTGTCTCTGCGGATACGCACAGTGGTGGATTACGCCTCGCTAATCCACCCTACGTTTCCGCATAATGTCTCGGCAATGTCGCGCATGTGTTCGAACATATGATCCGGCGCAAGCGCCTGCAGCGCCGCGGGGGCCGCATAGCCCCAGCTGACCGCACCGCAGGCAATCCCCGCGGCGCGCGCCGCGTCGATGTCGCGGACCTCGTCGCCGATTGCGATGACGCGGCCGGGCTCCACGCCGGCGCGGCGGACGACCCGGCGGAATTTCGCGGCCTTGCCGAACAGCGACGCCGAGCAGTCGAAATGCGCGAACAGGGCGGCGGTCTCGCCGAGCTTCTCGCGCGCATTGGCTTCGCTGTCGGAGGTCACCAGCGCGAGCTGCACGCCGTTCTCGGCCAGCGTCCGCAGCATCGCCTCGACGCCCGCAAACAGCGAAATCTCGGCTGCTGCCTCCGCCTTCAGCCGCCGCGCATGCCGCGCGATCGCCGGCAGCTTCCACAGCGGCACCTCGAGCCGGTTCAGGATCTCGCGCGACGAGGCATGCCGCAGCCCCTCGACGTCCTCATCGGCCACACGGCGAAAGCCGAAGCGGTCGGCGACGTCGTTGATGGTGCGCAGGAACCAGGGGAAGCTGTCGGCGAGGGTGCCGTCGAGGTCGAAGATGGCGAGGGAGTAGGGCACTTGTCTGACCTGATTGCAGTTTGCGGATTTACAGTGAGTTGCGGCTGAAACCCAGATGGCGAAGTTAGCGGTACCTGCTTGCTGTCGTCAGTGACGAATGCCTCTCCGAGGGAGTGTCGCGATTCTGCAACTGCTGCGGGCTGATTTTTCTTGCGACGGCGAATGATCTTGCAACAAGAGGTTGAATATGTGCTGAATTGACAAAATTGGTGTGGGGGGCGCCGATGTCAGTGCAACGCATTTGTGCGATCGTAGGTGTTTGCGTCACGTGGAGCGGATTGTCCGCTCACGGCGCCGAACCGAGTGCGGCCGTCCCGATGACGATGATGTCGGGGCTTCAGCAAAGCCTTGTTCTTGATGGCTCGTTCGGAGCTCTCTACACGGATAACGCCCTGGCGACAGGCACCGGCAGAATTGACGCCGGTTACGGCGTGCCGTTCCTGCGGCTAACCTACGGGCTGAAATCGGCCGACGGCTGGGCTTACACCATCTATGCGCGGAACACGACAGAAAGCTATACGGATCGGATCGCCGACAATGCTCTGACCACCGCCGGCACGACGCTATCCAAGACCAGCGGCGAACTAACTGTTGGCGCGAACTTTGACACGAAGTTCTTCTTTGACGGCTTCTATGCCGGCCATTCGAACACCGCGTACGACCTTAGCGCCTTCATCACGCAGCCACATTTGTTCAAGGAGGCTGGCCTGCTGGTTGTTCCGCGCTTCACCCTTGGACATCGCTGGGCGGAGATTGCTGCGTCCGAGCGATATTCAATCGATCTCCAGCTTTCGTTGGAGAAGAGCATTGTGGGCCCTTGGTCGGTGCTGGGGGGAGGCCGTTTTCGCATCTACTGGTTCCAGACCCCGATTGTCGGGGTGCGGCCGGTTGATTACTACCCGTCGGCTTCAGTCGGTCTCAAATATGATTTCGGCAACGATGTTACGTTGACGACGAGCGTCGGCTTCCTGGCGCGAAGGTCCAATTTCAACGTGCGCAACTACGAAAAGCTGGACATTGGCCCTAGCGTCGACTTCAAGTATCCGTTGCCGCTTCCTTAGCATGGGAGATTAGCGATGATTGTGCTCCGGCGAATTTCATTGTTGGTCGTCGCAGTCGGCTGCATCGTCGGGACTTGCCCTGGGACAGTTTATAGCCAGGACCGTGAGGGCCGCATTGAGACAACCCAGGACCGGATCGAAACGCGTCGTCGCCTGGAGCAATACAAGCAAGAGGACCGGCCTTCCGTCGCGCCAATTGTGATACCCGCGCAGCCTCGCGCCGAACCAAAGGCGCGTCGCACTCAGTCGGGATCCGAACGCACTTCGAACTCGGTGCAGACCACTCGCGCTGCGACCACAAGCTCAGCCGCCAAATTGACCGCGGAGCCGCTACCGAAGCCAAAGCCAAAGCCGCACGTTGTTCGTCCAGCTGCGGTCACCGTTGCGCCGCGTCAATCGCTTCCAAGGGATTGAAGCAGGGCTGCCTTTATCCCGATCGTGCGCCGGTCCGCCACCGCGAGAGGCGGTTGCCAGACCTACTCCGCCGCCTCGCTCGTCCTCCCGCGCTTCGGCTTCCTTGCCTTCTTCAGCACCGGCTCCAGGAACTTGCCCGTGTAGCTCCGCGGCGCCTTCGCGATGTCTTCCGGCGGGCCCCAGGCGACGATTTCGCCGCCGCCGTCGCCGCCTTCGGGGCCGAGGTCGATGACCCAGTCCGCGGTCTTGATGACTTCGAGATTGTGCTCGATGACGACGACCGTGTTGCCCTGCGCGACCAGCTCGTGCAGCACTTCCAGCAGCTTCTTGACGTCGTGGAAGTGTAGGCCGGTGGTGGGCTCGTCCAGGATGTAGAGCGTGCGGCCGGTGGCGCGCTTGGACAGCTCCTTGGCGAGCTTGACGCGCTGGGCTTCGCCGCCCGAGAGCGTGGTGGCCTGCTGGCCGACATGGATGTAGTCGAGGCCGACGCGGTGCAGGGTCTGGAACGTCTCGCGCACGCGCGGCACCGCCTTGAAGAAGTCGGCGGCTTCCTCGACGGTCATGTCGAGCACGTCGGCGATAGACTTGCCCTTGAACAGGACTTCGAGCGTCTCGCGGTTGTAGCGCTTGCCCTTGCAGACGTCGCAGGTGACGTAGACGTCGGGCAGGAAGTGCATCTCGATCTTGATGACGCCGTCGCCCTGGCAGGCCTCGCAGCGGCCGCCCTTGACGTTGAAGGAGAAGCGGCCGGGCTCGTAGCCGCGCGCCTTCGCCTCCGGCAGGCCGGCAAACCATTCGCGGATCGGCGTGAAGGCACCGGTGTAGGTCGCGGGGTTCGAGCGCGGGGTACGGCCGATCGGCGACTGGTCGATGTCGATGATCTTGTCGATGTGCTCGAGGCCCTCGATGCGGTCGTGCGGCGCGGCGCCCTCGCTGGCATTGTTCAGCTTGCGGGCGATGGCGCGGTAGAGCGTGTCGATCAGCAGCGTCGACTTGCCGCCGCCTGACACGCCGGTGACGCAGGTGAACAGGCCGAGCGGAATCTCGGCGGTGACGTTCTTGAGGTTATTGCCGCGCGCGTTGACCACCTTGATGGTGCGGCGATGGTTCGGCGGACGCCGCTCCGGCACCTCGACCTCGAGCTCGCCGGTCAGGTACTTTCCGGTCAGCGATTTCGGATTGCGCATGATCTCGGCAGGCGTGCCTTCGGCGACGATGTGGCCGCCATGCATGCCGGCGCCGGGGCCGATGTCGAGCACGTAGTCGGCGAGGCGAATGGCGTCCTCGTCATGCTCGACCACGACCACGGTGTTGCCGAGGTCGCGCAGGCGCTTGAGGGTGTCGAGCAGGCGCGCGTTGTCGCGCTGGTGCAGGCCGATCGAGGGCTCGTCCAGCACGTAGAGCACGCCGGTCAGCCCCGAGCCGATCTGCGAGGCCAGGCGGATGCGCTGGCTCTCACCGCCCGACAGCGTGCCGGAGGAGCGGGAGAGGGTGAGGTAGTTGAGGCCGACGTCGAGCAGGAAGGTGAGGCGCTCGCGGATCTCCTTGAGGATGCGGCCGGCGATCTCGTTCTGCTGCTTGTTCAGCGCCTCCGGCACGGTCTCGAACCATTCGCCGGCCTTCTTGACCGACAGCTCGGAGATCTCGCCGATATGCTTGGTGCCGACCTTGACGCAGAGCGCCTCGGGCTTGAGCCGAAAGCCGTTGCAGGCGCCGCAGGGCACGTCGTGGAAATATTTCGCCAGCTCCTCGCGCGCCCACTCGCTCTCGGTCTCGCGGTAGCGGCGGTTGATGTTGGTGATGACCCCTTCGAACGGCTTCTTGGTGTCGTAGGAGCGCACCCCGTCCTCATAGGAGAACTTGATCTCGTCCTCGCCCGAGCCATGGAGGATCGCGTCTCTCGTCTTCTTGGGCAGATCCTTCCATTTGGTGGTCAGCGTGAACTTGTAGTGCTTGCCGAGCGCCGTCAGCGTCTGCACGTAATAGGGTGACGACGATTTGGCCCAGGGCGCGATCGCGCCCTTGCCGATGGCGAGCTCCTTGTCGGGGATGACGAGATCCTCGTCGACATGCTGCTCGACGCCAAGGCCGCCGCAGGCAGGACACGCGCCGTAGGGATTGTTGAACGAGAACAGGCGCGGCTCGATCTCGGGGATGGTGAAGCCGGACACCGGGCAGGCGAACTTTTCCGAGAACAGCATGCGCTCGGGCCCGCTCTTGTCGTGGATCTTTGCGGTCTTCTTCTTTTCCTCGGCCGGCGCCGCCGCGGGCGCATCGGCGAATTCGACGACGGCAAGGCCCTCGGCGAGCTTCAGCGCGGTCTCAAAGCTTTCGGCGAGACGCTGGCCGATGTCGGCGCGCACCACGATGCGGTCGACGACGACGTCGATGTCGTGCGGAAACTTCTTGTCCAGCGTCGGCGCTTCCGCGAGCTCGTGGAAGGTGCCGTCGATCTTGACGCGCTGAAAGCCCTTCTTGAGCCATTCGGCGAGCTCCTTGCGGTACTCGCCCTTGCGGCCACGCACGACGGGGGCGAGCAGGTACAGGCGCGTGCCCTCGGGCAGCGCCAGCACGCGGTCGACCATCTGCGAGACGGTCTGGCTCTCGATCGGCAGGCCGGTGGCCGGCGAATAGGGCACGCCGACGCGCGCCCACAAGAGGCGCATGTAGTCGTAGATCTCGGTGACGGTGCCGACGGTGGAGCGCGGATTCTTCGAGGTCGTCTTCTGCTCGATCGAGATCGCCGGCGAGAGGCCGTCGATCTGGTCCACGTCGGGCTTCTGCATCATCTCCAGGAACTGGCGTGCATAGGCCGACAGCGATTCGACGTAGCGGCGCTGGCCCTCGGCATAGATGGTGTCGAAGGCGAGCGAGGATTTTCCGGAGCCGGAGAGGCCGGTGAACACCACGAGCTTGTCGCGGGGAATCTCGACGTCGATGTTCTTGAGGTTGTGCTCGCGCGCGCCACGGATCGTAATTGCGCGCAGGCTGGAGCCCGCGTTCTGTTGTTGGCGCTTCGCCTTGATCACTTCATCCATCCCGGTGGTCCCTAGGGAATCCCAAAGACGCGCAACCGCGCCAAGGGTGAAGGCGCGCTTTGCCCGGAACCGGGATCGGCGCCGATGGGGTTGTCAGCGAACGTAGGAAGAACAGCGACGGATTTCCAGTGCGAGTTGCGAATCGTCAACGGATTGTTGGCGTGCTGGCGGCATCTGGCAGCAGCAGGGTGTGCGGAACTGCGCTGAACGTTACCCGCTAAAACAAAAAGGCCGGCGCGAGGCCGGCCTTTCGTGACGATGTGACGTCGGTGGCGAAGCTTAGTACTTCGCGACCACCGGGCCTCCGAAGTGATAGTTCACGCCGACCTGCACGGTGTGGAAGTTGAGCGTGCCGGTGGGGAGGGCGCCCGAGAAGTAGGTCTCGCCGCCGAGGCTGCGATAGAGGTACTCGCCCTTGACCGACCACTGCGGCGCGAAGAACGCTTCGACGCCCGCACCGACGGTCCAGCCGGAGTGCCACTTGCTGTCCGACGCGGTCACGCCGAGAGCGGAGAGGCTGATCTTGTTGTCGATCCAGGCGTAGCCGCCGGTGCCGTAGAACAGGACGTTGTCGACGGCGTAGCCGATGCGGCCGCGCACGGTGCCCATCGCATCGGTCTTCGAGGTCGCGGTTGCGGTCACAACGCCGAAGCCGGGGACGACAGAGGCGCCGGTCGCCGTAGCGCTGACGTCAGCCCAGGCGCCATCGGCCTCGACACCGAACACGACGTTGCCGGTCTGCCAGTTGTAGCCGGCGGTGCCGCCGACGAAGCCACCCTTCATCTTCGGGTCGCCCGAAGCGTTTTCCCAGGCGCCGCCGCCAACGATACCGATGTAGAACCCGGTCCAGTTGTAGACCGAGGCCACAGCCACCGGAGCCTTCGTGTACGGGCGAGCCGCAAGATCGGCAGCCGACGCGGGGGCGGCAAGAGCGAACAAACAGGCCGAAGCCAACAAAACCTTCTTCATTTTCAACCTAATCCCAGTCCCAGTTTCTGTTGTGCCTTCCACGATGGGGAAGGGCATCGGACGCTGCGGTCCAACTGATGTCGTGCTTACACCAACAAAGCTGCAAGTTGTGTCTCTCAAAAGCCACAACAGTCGCAAAACGTAACGGTCATTGACCTGCCGTCGCACAAAAAAAGCCGGCACTGGGCCGGCCTTCAATCTTCAGTGATATCAACGAGATATCAGTACTTCGCGATGATCGGGCCACCCCAGCGATAGTTCACGCGGATCAAGCCGATATCGACGTCCTGGCTGATGCGATCAGAGCGTGTGAAGGCACCGAGCGGGGCGATCGCGAAATTGCCGGAGCCGGAGAAGTTGAGGCTGCGGTTGCCCATGAAGATATGGTCGTACTCGAACCCGACGGTCCAGTTCGGCGCGAATCCGACCTCGACACCCGCACCCACGGTACCGCCCCAACGCGTCTCGTTGGCGCGGTCAACTTCGAGGCCGGTCGCAAGGTCGTAGCTGCGGTAGCGATCGCTGACGACGGCGCCGCCGCCTTTCACGTAGACCAGCACGTTGTTCCAGGCATAGCCGATCTGACCGGTGATCAGGCCGAAGGCGTTGATCTGTGAACGATCGCGAAGGCCGGTCACGGCGCTGATGTTGTCGCCGGAGAAGTCGGCCCAGTTGCCCTGGCCTTCAACGCCGAACACCCAGTTCGCCGACTGCCAGCGATAGCCGATCTGGCCACCGACTGTGCCACCGATCGCGTTGTGGCAGCCTTCGCCGGCGAAAATGCCGCCGCCCAAATCGACGTCCCAGCACTTGTGGGCCGAACCGCCACCACCGTTGATGCCGATGTAGAAGCCGCTCCAGTCGTAGATGGCGGCGACCATCGGCGGGGGAGCCTTGGTATAGGGGCGTGCAGCGAGATCCGCCGCGCTTGCGGGAGCCGCCAGGCTCAACGCCATTGCACCGATTGCACCAATCAAAATCTTATTCATTGCAGTCTCCCCAGTTTCGATCCGCTTCTTGAAATTCCCCGAAGCGGCCAATCAGGCGCGACGCCCATATGAACTTAAATCCAAGGCAAACGTAGCTTAAGCGGGAGGCAGAGTCCGTCGCCGAAATGCAACAGTCGCAAGGCAACTGCAACGTGTGTAACTTGATGAATGTTAAGTGCTTTTGGACGTTTACGGGAACCCGGAAAAGTTCCATCCAGCGCAAACTATGGTTCCATCCAGCGCAAACTATTTGGGCAGCACGCAGGTACCGTCCGGCCCAAACATTTCGCACGCGCACGAGCAGGAACAAATCTGGAACAGACCGGTGGCCGATGCTATATATGGGGATAACCTGAGGGCTGATGGGCTGATCGGTCCGCGCAAGCGTATAGGGTCGCCTCAACAGGTTGCAGAGGACCGCGGGGCGCGGTCGGGCCTTATGAATTCAGCGGCATTCGGAGTGGAGAGCGGCGATGGCGGGAAGCGTCAACAAAGTCATTCTGGTTGGAAATCTCGGCAAGGATCCTGAAATCCGCCGCACCCAGGACGGGCGGCCGATCGCGAATTTGAGCATCGCGACCTCGGAGACCTGGCGCGACAAGAACAGCGGCGAGCGCAAGGAAAAGACCGAGTGGCATCGCGTCGTGATCTTCAATGAAGGCCTCTGCAAGGTCGCCGAGCAGTACCTGAAGAAGGGCGCTAAGGTTTATATCGAGGGCGCGCTCCAGACGCGCAAATGGACCGACCAGAGCGGCGTTGAGAAGTACTCCACCGAAGTCGTGCTCCAGGGCTTCAACTCGACGCTCACGATGCTCGACGGCCGTGGCGGCGGAGGAGGCGGCAGCTTCGGCGAGGAGCCGGGCGGCGATTTCGGCTCCTCCGGTCCCGTCAGCAGTGCGCCGCGCCGCGCCGTTGCTGCCGGTGGCGGTGGCCGCAACAGCGACATGGACGACGACATCCCGTTCTGAGGGTGGGCGGGCGCTTCGCCCCGAATGTCGTCTTGCTCGCGTAAAGCGACAGGATTTCTTATCAATCGGCTCGTAAAGCTCGGTTTTTCCGGGCTTGCCTCATGTGCTGCTTCAAGCCTTTGACCGGGCAGCATGTGAATGGTATTAACTTGATGTTAATCCCATTCACATGGACCGCCTGTCGATCGGAGGAAGCCCCGCATGAGCCTCGCGCCGCTGCTTCAGGCTGCTCCAGCGATCCCGCTGCATGCCTTTGCCGCGATGGCCGCCCTGGTGCTCGGCCTCGTCCAGTTCGCGGCTCCCAAAGGCACGGTGCCGCACCGGACGATCGGCTGGATCTGGGTGGTGCTGATGGCGGTCGTGGCCGCCTCCTCGTTCTGGATCCACCAGATCCGCCTGGTCGGACCGTTCAGCCCGATCCATGTCCTGTCGATCTTCACGCTGGTGGTGCTGCCGCTCGCGGTATGGCGGGCGCACACCCATCGCGTGGCCGATCACCGGCGCATGATGATCTTCATCTTCGCCGGCGCGCTGGTGGTGGCGGGCCTGTTCACGTTGCTGCCGGGGCGCATCATGCACCACGTGATTTTCGGGGCGTAACGGGCGGTTTCGGGCGGCTCGTCCGGGCCCCGCCCAGGGCGGTGCCGGAGAGGGCGTAAGTCTCTGGAAAAACAGTCGGAAAAAGCGCTTCCCTTTACCCCCGCAAGGGTGGTTATCAGGGGCTCGATGCGCTATATGATTCCCAGATAAAACCTCACCGGATTTCCCCTTGGCTGACGACGACGACAAGCCCGGCGACCAGCCGGCGCAACCCTCGGATATTCGCCCCGTCTCCATCTTCGAGGAGATGAAGAAGTCCTATCTCGACTACGCCATGAGCGTGATCGTGGCGCGGGCGCTGCCCGATGCGCGCGACGGTCTGAAGCCGGTGCATCGCCGCATCCTGTACTCGATGAACGAGCAGGGGCACACACCCGACAAGAAGTACGTCAAGTCCGCCCGCGTGGTCGGCGACGTCATCGGTAAGTATCATCCGCACGGCGACCAGTCGATCTACGACGCCATGGTCCGCATGGCGCAGGACTTCTCGATGCGCGTGCCGTTGATCGACGGCCAGGGCAATTTCGGCTCGGTCGACGGCGATCCCCCGGCCGCCTATCGATACACCGAAGCGCGCCTGACGAAGGCGGCGCTGGCTCTGCTGGCCGACATCGACAAGGACACCGTCGACTTCCAGCCGAACTACGACAACAACGAGACCGAACCATCGGTCTTGCCGGCCAAGTTCCCGAACCTTCTCGTCAACGGCGCGGGCGGCATCGCGGTCGGCATGGCGACCAACATCCCGCCGCACAATCTCGGCGAGGTCATCGACGCCTGCGTCGCGCTGATCGACAACCCTGCGCTCACCATCGACGAGCTCATCAACATCGTGCCGGGACCGGATTTCCCGACCGGCGGCGTCATTCTCGGACGCGCGGGCATCCGCGCCGCCTACCACCTCGGCCGCGGCTCGATCGTCATGCGCGGCAAGGTCGCGATCGAGACCATCCGCAAGGAGCGCGAGGCGCTCATCATCACCGAGATCCCCTACCAGGTGAACAAGGCGACGATGGTCGAGCGCATCGCCGAGCTGGTCAAGGAAAAGAAGATCGAGGGCATCGGCGACCTGCGCGATGAATCCGACCGCGACGGGTACCGCGTCGTCATCGAATTGAAACGCGACGCCGTGGCGGATGTGGTGCTGAATCAGCTCTACAGATTTACGCCGCTGCAGACGAGCTTCGGCGTCAACATGGTGGCGCTCGACAGCGGCCGTCCGCGGATCATGCATCTGAAGGACCTGCTGGCCATCTTCGTCGACTTCCGTGAGCGGGTCGTCACGCGACGCACCAAGTTCCTGCTCGCCAAGGCGCGCGATCGCGCCCATATCCTGGTTGGTCTCGCGATCGCGGTCGCCAATATCGACGAGATGATCCGCGTCATCCGGACCTCGCCCGATCCGACCACCGCCCGCGACACCCTGATGTCGCGCGACTGGCCGGCCCGGGACGTCGAGGACATGCTGACGCTGATCGACGATCCGCGTCACCGCATCAGCGCCGACGGCACGATCCGGCTGTCGATGGAACAGGCGAGGGCCATTCTCGACCTGCGCCTGCAACGCCTCACGGCACTCGGCCGTGACGAAATCCGCGACGAGCTCGACAAGCTCGCCGGCGAGATCGCCGATTATCTCGACATCCTGCGCTCGCGCGAGCGCGTGCTGGGCATCATCAAGACCGAGCTCGCCGAGGTGAAGGCCGAGTTCGCCACCCCGCGCCGGACCGTGATCATCGAGCAGGAAGGCGAGGTCGAGGACGAGGACCTGATCCAGCGCGAGGACATGGTCGTCACCGTCTCGCACGCCGGCTATGTCAAGCGGGTGCCGCTGTCGGCCTACCGGGCGCAGCGCCGCGGCGGCAAGGGCCGCGCCGGCATGCAGACCCGCGACGAGGATTTCGTCAGCCGGCTGTTCGTGGCCTCGACACACACGCCGGTGCTGTTCTTCTCGTCACGCGGCCAGGTCTACAAGGAAAAGGTCTGGCGCCTGCCGATGGCGGCACCGAACGCGCGCGGCAAGGCGCTGATCAACATCCTGCCGCTGGAGCAGGGCGAGCGCATCACCACCATCATGCCGCTGCCCGAGGACGAATCGACCTGGGGCAACCTCGACGTGATGTTCGCGACGACGGGCGGCAACGTCCGGCGCAACAAGCTGTCCGACTTCGTCGACGTCCGCCGCTCCGGCATCATCGCGATGAAGCTCGACGAGAACGAGTCGATCGTCGACGTGCAGATCTGCACCGAGCGCGACGACGTGCTGCTGACCGGCGCCGGCGGCCAGTGCATCCGCTTCCCCGTCACCGACGTGCGCGTGTTCACCGGGCGTACCTCGATGGGCGTGCGCGGCATTGCGCTTGGCGAGGGCGACAAGGTGATTTCGCTGGCGATCCTGCGCCATGTCGAGACCTCCTCGGACGAACGCTCGGCCTACCTGAAGATGCGCCGTGCGGTGGCCGGCGAAGCCACGGCCGAGGAGCCGGCGGTGGACGCCGAGGCCGAGGAGACCTCCGGCAGCTTCCAGCTCGCCCAGGAGCGTTATGTCGAGATGTCGGCGGCCGAGCAGGTCGTGCTCACCGTCTCCGTCAACGGCTATGGCAAGCGGACCTCGTCCTACGAGTACCGCACCACGGGCCGCGGCGGCAAAGGCATCGTCGCCATGAGCGTCAACAACCGCAACGGCAACCTGGTTGCGTCCTTCCCCGTGGAGGACGCTGATCAAATCATGCTGGTCACCGACAAGGGCCAGCTGATCCGCTGCCCGGTCGAAGGCATCCGCATCGCCGGCCGCTCGACGCAGGGCGTGATCGTGTTCGACACGGCCGAGGACGAGCATGTCGTCTCGGTCGAGCACATTACGGAAGAGGCTGAGAGCGGGAATGGGGCGAACGGGGAGTAACGCGTAGCCCGGATGGAGCAGGAGGTCGGTGTGAAGCGCCGACCGACGGCACAATCCGGGACCAGGTTTGTACCCGTAGCCCGGATGGAGCGCAGTGAAATCCGGGACCTCTGTGCGCCTGGCAAGAATCCCGGATTACGCTTGCGCTCCATCCGGGCTACGAACTTCCCTAGATCTCCAGCTCCGTGCCGAACTCCACCACCTGCTTGGTCGGCACGCCGAAGAACGCGGCCGAGCGTTCGGCGTTGCGTTGCAGGAAGGCGAACACGGTTTCGCGCCAGACCCACATGCCCGGGACGTCCTCGCGCGGGATGATGGTCTCGCGGCCGACGTAATAGGTGATGTCGGAGAGGTCGATGCCGGGCAGCTTGCCCTGGCGGCAGGCGAGCGTCAGCCCGTCATAGATCGTCGGGTTCTGCATGAAGCCGTAATGCAGGACCACCCGGGTGATGCCCGGGATGATCTCGATCACCTCGGTGCGGTCCTCGTCGGTGATATGCGGCGATTCCTCGATCAGGACGGTGACGAGGACGATACGTTCATGCAGCACGTGGTTGTGATTGACGAACTGGGTCAGCGCCAGCGGCACGCCCCTCGCTGCGGATGCCAGGAACACCGCCGTGCCGGGCAGCCTGGCGCTGCACTTGTTGACCGCGGTCTCGATCAAATCCTCCTCGGGCTGGCGAAGTTTTCCGCGCGCGGCCTCGACCAGCTTCACGCCGGCGCGCCAGGTCAGCATCAGGAACGCGACGAGGGCCGCGAGCAGCAGCGGAAACCAGCCACCCTCGAACAGCTTGATCGAATTGGCCGAGAAGAAGATCACGTCGATCACGAAGAAGAAGCCGTTCACGGCAACCACGAGCCACGGCGAATAGCCCCACTGGATCGCGACCAGGGCTGCGAGCAGCGTGGTGATCGCCATCAACAGTGACACCGCGATGCCGTAGGCGCCGGCCAGCGCATCGGAGGTGCCGAAGGAGAGCACGGCGCCGAGCGTTCCGGCCGCGAGCAGCCAGTTCACCAGCGGCACGTAGATCTGGCCGATCGCGTGGCTGGTGGTGTGGCGGATCTGCATCCGCGGCAGGAAGCCGAGCTGGATCGACTGCTGCGTTAGCGAGAACACGCCGGAGATGATGGCCTGCGACGCGATCACGGTCGCGACCGCGGAGAAGGCGACCAGCGGGTAATGCAACGCGTCTGGGCAGAGCTGGAAGAACGGGTTCTCGATCATGGAGGGATCGGTGATCAGGAGCGCGGCCTGGCCGAAGTAGTTCAGCACCAACGCGGGCAGGCAGATGGCGAACCAGGCCAGCCGGATCGGGAAACGGCCGAAATGTCCCATGTCGGCGTACATGGCCTCGCCGCCGGTCACGGCGAGGAAGGCGGCGCCCAGGATGCCGAAGGAGACATGGAAATCCTGGTGGATCAGGAAGTCGAAGGCATAGAGCGGGCTCAGCGCCGCCAGCACCGCCGGCGCCTTGACGATGCCGTGGATGCCGAGCGCGGCGAGCACGCCGAACCAGGCCAGCATCACCGGTCCGAAGATGCGGCCGATGAAGCCGGTGCCCTGCTTCTGCATCATGAACAGGCCGATCAGGATGACGACGGTGACGGGCACGACGGCAGGAGCAAGCGAGGGCGCGTCGACCTTGAGGCCTTCGATGGCTGATAGCACCGAGATCGCCGGCGTGATCGCGCCGTCGCCATAGAGCAGGGCGGCGCCGACGAGGCCGACCACCAGAAGATGCGCGCGCCAAGTGCCGGGTTGGGCGTTGCGGGCGTGGAGCAGGGCCAGCAGGGCGACGATGCCGCCCTCGCCGCGGTTGTCCGCGCGCAGGATCAAAAGCGCATATTTCAGCGAGATGATCAGCAGCAGCGCCCAGAGGATGAGCGATGCAATCCCCAGGACAGCATCGGGAGCGAGGGTAGCCCCACGGGCAGCCGCCTTGGCGGCTTCCTTCAGGGCATAGAGAGGGCTGGTGCCGATATCGCCATAGACCACCCCGAGGGCGCCCATGGTCATGGCAAGCGGCAGTGGATCAGGATGATGGCCGGAAGCGACTGCGGGCGTACTGGACAATGGCGACCCCCTGATGGGATCGCGCCCGGCGGGCCATTCCGACGGGCGCGAGCATCACGCAGTCTGCGACGAGACGTCGCAAATATCCATGGGGTTTATCTTGTCGTCGATCTTGGGCTCGATCTTGAGCTCCGATCCTGGAGGCTTACCTGACGCGAAACTGACAGACCGGACTACGGGGTGCGGTCGGCCGTCACGAGGCGAACCACGCGAACGTCAGCCTTGGTGCCGGCACGGCGGAGGCAGGACGCTTCGAAATTCGGCCAGGACTGCTGCGAGCAATCGCGGCCGATGGAGCGGATATCGAGCCGATCGGCCTTGGCGAGCGGCTGCGGCACGCTGGCCTCGACGGTCGGGGCAAAGCCGGGCAGGAGGGTGAGGGCGGCGGCAACACACGCAGAGATCGCGATCGCTGAAAGAGCCTTGATCATTGATAGTCCCCTGTGATGCGGCCGCTACGCCCAGTATGCGGCCCGTCATTTGTTGGCCGGATTAGTAACCATGGCCAGTTTCCGGACGTCTTCGCGGACGCGGGAAATGGTTTCGTTCGCGCTCCGTTTTGTTTCGTGGCCGCTCCGAGGACGAAACAAAGCGGCCGTCGCCGACGCGGCAGGCGGGACATTTTTCGGGAAACGGCCGGGAACGGCAGGGAAACGGACATGGAACCAGCCCGGCTTGCCGGGCCGGGCCGGGCGCGGTAGGACGGGGCCATGCCGCGCATTGCCTTCTACCCAGGTTCCTTCGACCCCATCACCAACGGCCATCTGGACGTGGTCCGGAACAGTGTCTCCCTGTGCGATCGGCTGGTGGTCGCGATCGGCGTCCATCCCGGCAAGAAGCCGCTGTTCTCAACCGAGGAGCGGCTCAAGATGCTCCATGACGTCTGCGGGCCGGTCGCGGCCCAAGTCGGCTGCACGCTCGAGGCCGTGACCTATGACGATCTCGCGGTCACCGCGGCGCGCAGGCACGGCGCGACTGTCATGATTCGGGGGCTGCGCGATGGCACCGACCTCGACTACGAGATGCAGCTCGCCGGGATGAACGGCGCTATGGCGCCCGACGTGCAAACCGTCTTTCTGCCGGCTTCTCCGGCGGTCCGCCCAATTACCGGCACACTGGTGCGCCAGATCGCCGCCATGGGCGGAGATATTTCGACCTTCGTGCCGCCGCTGGTCGCAAGTCTGCTCAAGGCCAAATTCGCCGGATAACGGCGCACCTCTTCATCTCACCTGATCCGGAGTTTTCATGATCCGTCGTCTCGCAATTCTTGCCACGATCTTTGCCGCGCTCTTCAGCGGCGTCCCGGCGGTGGCGCAGCAACTACCGGCGAACCTCGACAAGGCCAACGCGCTCGTCATCGACACCACCAAGGGCCGCATCGTCATCAAGCTCAGGACCGACCTTGCGCCCCAGCACGCCGAGCGCCTCAAGCAGCTCGCGCGCGAGGGCTATTACAACAACGTGCCGTTCCATCGCGTGATGGATGGCTTCATGGCGCAGACCGGCGACGGCCAGAACTTCAACGGCACCGGCGGCTCGAAATACCCGAACCTGAAGCAGGAATTCTCCAAGGTGCACTTCGCACGCGGCATCGTCGGCATGGCCCGGCGCGGCGACAGCGTCGACACCGCCAACTCGCAGTTCTTCATCATGTTCGCCGACGGCGGCAGCCTCGACAACCAGTACACCGTGGTCGGCGAGGTCGTGCAGGGCATGGACGTCGTCGACAAGCTAAAGAAGGCGCCGCCCGGATCAAGCAGCGGCACCGTCACCGATCCCGACAAGATGGTGAAGGTGCAGGTCGCCTCCGACATCAAATAAGAGGACGGGGCGATGGCGCGCTGCGGCAACAGGCTTCTGCTGGCTGCCGCGGTGCTGTTTCTCGGCATCTCCGGCGCGGCCGCCGAGGACGCGCAGGTCAACACCATCCAGGACATCTTCCGGCATCTGCGCACCTGCTGGAAGCCGCCGCCGCCCGCCAAGGCTCGCCCTATCGACATCACCGTCGTCGTGAGCTTTAACCGGACCGGAAACATTCTGGGCCATCCGAGGATTACCTATGAATCCGCGGAGGCCTCCGACAATGACCGGCTGCAATACCGGATCGCGGTGATGGAGGCGTTGCAACGCTGCACGCCGATGCCATTTACCGATGCAATGGCCGGCGCCGCCGCAGGGCGTCCATTCGCGATCCAGTTCCGCAACCGCAAGACTTCACCTCCAACGCAAGAGAGACCAGCATGAGTGTCACCGAAAACACATTGATCCTCGAGACCACGCAGGGCCCCGTCACCATCGAGATGCGGCCCGACCTCGCGCCCGGCCATGTCGCGCGCATCAAGGAGCTGGTCCGCGAAGGCTTCTACGACGGCATCGTGTTCCACCGCGTGATCGAGGGCTTCATGGCACAGACCGGCTGCCCGCACGGCACCGGTACCGGCGGCTCCGGCAAGAAGCTGAAGGCCGAGTTCAACAAGGAGCCGCATGTGCGCGGCACCACCTCGATGGCGCGCGCCGCGAGCCCGGATTCCGGCGACAGCCAGTTCTTCATCTGCTTCGACGACGCCCGCTTCCTCGACAACCAGTACACGGTGTGGGGCAAGGTCACCGAGGGCATGGAGAACGTCGACAAGATCAAGCGCGGCGAGCCGGTGCAGAATCCGGACAAGATCGTCAAGGCGCGGATGGCTGCGGACACCTGATCGGGTCTTTGTACCTCAACGTAGACCAGAGTCTCGACCTCAGCCACAAGGCGGGAACGAGCGAAATTCCTGGCTCGACGCCGAGTGCGAACTTGGCGTCAGCCATGCGAGTCGATGGCGACTGGTTTACGGAGGTCCTGCTCGATGCCAAAGCGCTTTGCGATCGATGCTCAGGACATAAGACCGCTGGCCCCGGGAAAGGGGGCGTGTCTTGCCTCCGATCGAATTACCGTCGCCGGTAAGCGTGTCGGCTTCATGTACCGGGAGCCGGCCGACAATGCGTCCGACAGCGGTTGGCGCTTCTTTTCAGGTGAGGAGAGCCAGGACTTCGCCGACGATCCGAATAATTTCGAGATCTACGATGTGAACACGATCGCCAACTACGATCCCGACATCATCCCGTTTCTGGATGAGCCCGCGTTCTCGGCCTTCGAACGCGGGGCGGAATCATCGACGTTCGTCCGCACGGACTTTCCCGGTTGATGCATGCCGGCCGTCCAGGTCCTGTCGTGCTACATTGATGGCCAAGCCGAAGAAGACTGCCCACCGTTATTCCCATGCGCACCGACCTCTTCGATTTCGACCTGCCCGCCGAGCGCATCGCGTTGCGCCCGGCAAGCCCGCGCGACTCCGCGAAGATGCTGGTCGTGGAGCATGGCGCGTTGCGCGACCAGATCATTTCCGAGCTGCCACAATGGCTGAAGCGCGGCGACCAGCTCGTCGTCAACGACACCAAGGTCATCGCGGCGCAGCTCAAGGGCCGCCGTATCGGCCGCGAGACCGAGCCGAAGATCGAGGCGACGCTGATCAAGCGGCTCGACGGCTCGCGCTGGCAGGCGCTGGTGAAGCCCGCCAAGAAGCTCATTGCCGGCGATCGCATCCGCTTCGGCAACGAGGGCAAGGTCTGCCTGCTCGGCCATCTCGACGCAGAGGTCGAGGCCAAGGGCAGCGAAGGCGAGGTGACGCTGTCGTTCTCGTTCCATGGCCCCGCGCTGGACCAGGCGATCGCCGATCTCGGCAGCCCGCCCCTGCCGCCCTATATCGCCTCCAAGCGCACGCCCGACGATCAGGACCGCGCCGACTACCAGACGATGTTCGCGGCCAACGAAGGCGCTGTTGCCGCGCCCACAGCAGGGCTGCATTTCACGCCCGCGCTGGAGCAGGCGCTGCGTGAGCGCGGCGTCGGCCTCAACCGCGTGACGCTGCATGTCGGGGCAGGGACGTTCCTGCCGGTGAAGGTGGACGACACCGCAGGCCACAAGATGCATGCCGAGTGGGGCACGGTCTCGGCCGAGACGGCGGAGCGGCTGAACATGGCGCGGAAGAACGGCGGGCGCATCATCGCGGTCGGCACCACGTCGCTGCGGCTGCTTGAAAGCGCAGCAAGCGAGGACGGCACCATCCAGCCGTTTGCGGCCGAGACGTCGATCTTCATCACCCCCGGCTATCGCTTCCGCGCCGTCGATATTCTGCTGACCAATTTCCACTTGCCGAAGTCGACGCTGTTCATGCTGGTGTCGGCATTCTCAGGGCTCGAGACGATGAAGCAGGCCTATGCGCATGCGATCGCGCAGGGCTATCGATTCTATTCGTACGGCGATGCGTGCTTGCTGTTTCGGGCAGAGCCGTAGGGTGGGCAAAGGCGCGTAGCGCCGTGCCCACCATCTGTCCGCATACTTCAGGTCGATTGGTGGGCACGCTTCGCTTTGCCCACCCTACGACCGGTCGGCTTACGCCATCACCCGCTGCGGCAGGAGCTCGGCAATCTGCACCGCGTTCAGCGCGGCACCCTTGAGCAGCTGATCCGCCGCCACGAACATCGAGATTGAATGCCCACTGGGATCGCTGAGGTCCTTGCGGATGCGGCCGACCAGGACATCGTCCTGGCCCGAGGCGTCGATCGGCATCGGGAAGTAGTTCTTGGCGCGGTCGTCGATCACCTTCACGCCGGGCGCCTGGGCCATGATGGCGCGGACCTGGTCCTCGGTGATCGGCTTTTCGCATTCGAACGTGATGGCCTCGCAATGGGCGCGCAGCACCGGCACGCGGACGCAGGTGACGCCGATGGCAATCTTCTCGTCCTCGAAGATCTTGCGGGTTTCCTTGATGACCTTGGTCTCTTCGTCGTTGTAGCCGGTCTCGGGGTCGATCGCGGTGTTGTGGTTGAAGAGATTGAAGGCGTAGGGGTGCGGCATCACCTTGGGCGTATAGACCTGCCCGTTGAGATTGGCGCGGGTGGACTCGACGAGCTCCTCCATCGCGGCCGCGCCGGCGCCGGAGGCCGCCTGATAGGTCGAGATGATGACGCGCTTGATGCGGTTCTTCTGATGGATCGGCCAGAGCGGGACCAGCGCGGTGATTGCAGCGCAGTTCGGGTTGGCGATGATGCCCTTGTGGTCGCGGATGCGGTTGGCGTTGATCTCGGGGATCACCAGCGGCACGTTCGGATCCATCCGGAAGGCGGAGGAGTTGTCGACCACGACCGCGCCGGCCTTGACCGCAACTGGCGCGAACTTCTTCGAGATGCTGCCGCCGGCGGAGAACAGGGCGATATCGACGCCCTCGAAGGCGCGTTCGGTCAGTTCCTCGATGACGACGTTTTGGCCGCGGAACGACACCGTCTTGCCGGCCGAGCGGGCGCTTGCCAGCGCCTTGAGCTTGCCGACGCGGAAACCACGCTTGTCCATGGTGGCGATGAATTCGGCGCCCACCGCACCGGTGACGCCGACAATCGCGACGACGGGATCGTTACTCACTTTGTCCTCCATTGCGTTGAAATCCAGACAACAAAAAAGCCCCGGACCAGAGGGCGGGGCTTCGGTAGAGCTGATGCGTTTCAGTCGACGACTACGCGCGCACGCCTCCCCGGGCCCCGAAGGCCGTGGTGGTTTTGGTCGTGCGTTTGGTGGTCGTGAACATGGCGGCGACTTATGCGGGAGAGTCTTGCGTTCGTCAATGGCTTTTCGGCGGGATTGTGACCGTCGGCCGGGCGCCGTGTCTACTTCGTCCGGGCGCCCGGCGGCTCGAGGATGACCTCCTTGAGGTCGTCGCCGCTGATCACGACGATCGCGAAATTGAGCCGGCCGCGTTCGCGCACGAGGCCGCCGCTGATCGCCTTGCCTGAGGCCGCGTGCTCGGCGACGCGCACGGCGTCGGCAAGGCGGTGCCTGATCGTACCAAGCGCTGCGAGATTGTCGCGGTCTTCGTGGTCGAGTTCGGCGAGGGGGAGGGCGGCTTCGCCGCCGACGAGCTCGCCGGTCGCGGCATTGATGGTGTGGCGCCAGATCCGGTCCTTGTGCAGGGTCTTCACCCGGTAGACCGGCACGCCGGAGGCGCCGTCAAAACTCACGTCCGCCGTCGTGGCGCCGGCATGGCGGGACTCTGCGATGGCCATGGCCTGGCTGATCGAGATCGACGAGCCGCGAAAGCGTTCGATCTCGCGGCTGACCGCTTGGCGGTCGGCCTCGGCGTCGCCATCTGTCTCGCTGTGAAGGGCGGTGGGTGTTCCGCCCGCCGAGACGACTGCCCGCGCCGGCGCTGCAATGAGCAACCCGGAGAGGGCGATCGCGAATGTCTGCTTCCAGCCTTTGAGAGCGGGCACTTTGATAATCTCCATGCTGAGAGCCGTGTTTTATCGGCCGTTGGCCTGGATCGTCTTGAACAGAAGTGCGCGGCCGACCATGGGCAACGGTCGGCCGCCGAACGTTGCAACGGGCTGTACCCACTGCTGCGATCGTAAGAGCGGAACAAACCCCTTTTGGGGCTGGTTAAAAACGGGTCCGAACCGCATAACAAAACCATACCGTATCGTTTTATTCTGGTCAATTGGATCCACGTCCCATCCTGGGGGCAGATCGTAAAGTTCACGCAAATGTCAGCGGGACGGACGACGCCGTTGCGGGCCTTTGACGGCGTCTCTTGAAGTTTCCTGGACGCGGTCGGCCGGACCTAGCGCACCCGCCAGGAACAGCTTGATCGCGGTACGCATCCGCTTTTCCGCGGACTTCAACTCCAGTGCCGTTCCGAACGTCGCCATGCGGTGGGTGTGACCGACGACGACGTCGAGAAACACTTCCGCTGCGATGGTGGTGTCGTCGACGTCGAGCGCGCCTTGCGCCGCCAGATGGTCGAAGAAGCGCGCCGTCGTGGCAACGGCCTTGAGCCAGCCTTCCTCCATGCCGAGCTTGGCGACATCGGGGAAGTTGATGGCCTGTGACGTCATCATGCGGCTGAAGGCGACGGCATCTGGCCCGCAGGTGAAGCTCAGCATCTCGCGCCCGATCTCGACCAGCCGCTGCTCGACGGAAATGTCCGAGGCGCTGCTGAGCTGCGTCTCGGCGGCCGCCGACAGCGGCGCAAGCCAGCGCGCGATCTCGCGCCTCAGCACGGCGGCAAACAGGCCGCGCTTGTCGCCGTAACGGGAATAGACGGTGGGCTTGCTCACCCGCGCCGCTTCCGCAACCGCATCGAGCGAGGTGGCGTCGAAGCCGCGATCCAGGAACAGGCGGGTGGCGACCTCGATCAGCCGCTGATCGCGCTCGATCGCGGCGGTCTTGGTCGGCCGGCCGCCGCGCGATTTCGGCACCTCGCGCCGTGCTGCTGCCGGTCTTGTCCTGGTCGCAGTCAATCCCATGCCCGATGATTCCTGCGCGGTCGTGACATCAGTCATTGCTCTATAACGCGCAGCAGCCGGGGCGTCATCGCGAATCTGGCCGAATTGGCCGTATCGTCAACGGTCTCGATACGACCTCGTTCCGCCACCGGGGTCTCATGGCAGTGCCGAAGTCCAGGCCTGGCCCGCGGCCGCCTTCTCATATCCATACTGATACAGCGCCCGCATATAGGCGGTGTCGAATCCTTCCGAGGGCGGTGCGGGGTAGTCGCGCGCGATGTAGGAGAGATGGAAGCCGAGGTGGTTGCGCCTGGCAAAATCATAGGTCGAGAAGATGATCGAGCGGGTCTGCGACTGCGTGATTGCCGACAGGCTGCGCGAGGCGACATCGACAGTGCTGTTGGACACGAGCTCGAAGTTGCGTTCGATCTTCTTGTTGACGAGGATGTAGATGTCCATCCTCGCGCTGCCCGGCAGGCGGCTGCCCTGGAACAGCAAGGCTTCCGGCAGCGTCAGCACCGGGGCGGTCACGCCGCCGTCGACGTGCATCTCCTGAAACCTGCGTCCCTGGCCTTCGGCGTCGATCATGATCGGTGGAAACACCAGGGGAATGCTGGCGGAGGCCGCCATCACGTCGCGAAACAGTTTGAGCGCCTCGGGCGTGCCGACCTCCGCGATCTTGCCCATGTTCCAGATCGCGGTCCGCTGGGTGTCCAGGTCGGTCGTCACGATCAGCAGCCGTCGGCCCCTGGCGTTTTCGCGCGCGACTTGCGCCATGATCTCCGGCCCGACATAGCGGGCGACGAGCTCGCGCAGGCGCGTATTGCCGAACAGGCCGGATCCGAACAGCACGCGTATGATGCTGGGATCGTTCAGGAGGCTCTCCGCGATGCCGCTGGTGTAGACCTCCTTCAACGTGTCGTCATATTGCGAGCCGAGAAACGCAAAGGGCGCGATCAGGCCGCCGGTGCTCACGCCCGAGACGACCGAGAAGGTGGGACGGGTTCTGGCCGCGGTCCAGCCGCTGAGCACGCCGACGCCATAGGCGCCGTCCGCACCGCCCCCGGAGAGCGCCAGATAGGACTTCGCCGCGTTGCCGTTGTCCTTCTCGAAGCTGAACTTCGTGACGGGGTCGTCGGCGTAGCGCCGCAGGCCATCGATATCGAGCACGCGAGACGTGCTGGCCTCGGCGGCGGTATAGGGCGTGCGGGGCAGGGAGGTGCAGGCGCCGAGCGCCAGGCTGCAGGCGAGGACCAGGAACCCGATCAGGCGGGCGCCTGTCTGCCTGCCCCGGCCATGTAAAGGCACGGACATTTCAGTCGAATGTGAAGGGAAAGGCATCGTCGGTGGCTGGCGATCACACATCTACCGCCGCCGGCAAACTCGCCGCGGCATCTCGTCCAGCCCCCACGCTAAAACTATACGGTATCGTTTTGTTTAACAAGGTGGCGGAGACGATATCGAGGGCCATTTGTGTCCCAGACTGAGGCACAGGCCGGCCGAAGTGCGGTCCTGCGGGTTGATCGGCCTTGTCCGACACGCAATAAGCACCGCCATGAATCGTCCTGACGCAGCTCTTCCCAATCATTTCGAACTGCTCGCCACCGATGGCGCCGCGCGCACCGGGCGCCTGACCACGCCGCATGGCGTTGTGCGGACGCCGGCCTTCATGCCGGTCGGCACCGCCGGCGCCATGAAGGGCATGCACTGGCGCGAGGTGCGCGATGCCGGCGCCGACATCGTGCTCGGCAATACCTATCATCTGATGCTGCGCCCCGGCGCCGAGCGGATCGCGGCGCTCGGCGGCTTGCAGCGGTTCACCGGCTGGAACGGACCGATGCTGACGGATTCCGGCGGCTTCCAGGTGATGTCGCTGGCGGATTTGCGCAAGGTCAGCGAGCACGCCGTCACCTTCCGTTCGCATATCGACGGCGCCAAGGTCGAGCTGTCGCCGGAGCGCTCGATCGAGGTGCAGCGTTTCCTCGGCTCCGACATCGCCATGCAGATGGACGAATGCGTGCGGCTGCCCGCCGAGCACGCCGATATCGAGCGCGCGATGCAATTGTCGCTGCGCTGGGCCGAGCGCAGCAAGCGCGCCTTCGAGAGCGCGCCGGACGGTTACATGCTGTTCGGCATCGTGCAGGGCGGCGACGTGCCGCAGCTTCGTCATGCGAGCGCGGAAGGGCTCGTCGCGATCGGCTTCCACGGCTATGCGATCGGCGGCCTCGCCGTCGGCGAGCCGCAGGCGGTGATGCTGGCGATGATCGACGAGACCGCACCGATGCTGCCGAAAGAGCGACCGCGCTACCTGATGGGCGTCGGCACGCCCGACGACATCCTCGAAGCCGTGAAGCGCGGCATCGACATGTTCGATTGCGTGATGCCGACGCGGAACGGCCGGCACGGCGTTGCCTTCACCCGCTTCGGTCAGGTGAATCTGCGCAACGCGCGCCATGCGGACGATCCGCGTCCGCTCGACGAGGAAAGCTCATGGCCGTCGACGCGCAGCTATGCGCGCGCCTACCTGCATCATCTCGTCAAGGCGGGCGAGACGCTGGGGGCAATGCTGCTATCCGAGATCAATATCGCCTACTACCAGGCCCTGATGCAGGGCATCAGGGACGCGATCGCACACGGGACGTTCGATGAGTTCTATCAGCGTACGCGCGAGGACTGGGCGAGGGGCGACATCGCCCCGCGCCAGGGCGACTGAGGGTCAGTTGCACACGATCCGTTGCTTGACGGCATGCTTGGTCACGAAGCCGTAGCCGCAATTGTCGCAGGTCCAGAGATAGCTGATCATGTGGTCCGAGACGTAGGCGGATGCTTCGGCGGCGACCATGGAGTCGGCGCAGACCGGACAGGTGGGCAACTCGCTGCAACGCGGACCGCGATTCTGCGCGACGGTCGACAACACTTCAGCAACTGCTGACATCGTGGTGACCTCCCTGCTTTGAGACGTAAGTCTAACATAAGCAGAATCACTTGACGAGGACGCAACACAAAAGCGTTGGTTTTCTGATATTTGTAGCTCACGTGATTTTGCGATGCAGCGTATTTAACATGTGCCGCATTGCTGCTTGCGTGTCGCCGCAAGCTGTCTCTAACTGCGTAAGAGCTGCGATCAGCGCGCCAATTGTCGTCACAGGGAGTTCATCATGGACGCATCGTCCACCGCGGGTGCAACGCACCAACCCGGCCGCGGCCGGATCTATGATTCGATTGTCGACGCTTTTGGCGACACGCCGATCGTGCGATTGCGCCGGCTGCCGGGCATGCACGGGGTGAACGCGACGATTTTGGCAAAACTTGAATATTTCAATCCGGCCGCGAGCGTGAAGGACCGCATCGGCGCGGCCATGATCATCGCCATGGAGAAGGCCGGGATCGTCAAGCCGGATACCGTGCTGATCGAGCCGACCTCCGGCAATACCGGCATCGCACTCGCCTTCGTCGCCGCCTCGCGCGGGTACCGGCTCAAGCTGGTGATGCCGGAATCCATGTCGATCGAGCGGCGCAAGATGCTGGCCTTTCTCGGCGCCGAGCTGGTGCTGACGCCGGCCGCGCAAGGCATGAAGGGCGCGATCGCCACCGCCGAGGAGCTTGTGAAGACGACGCCGAACTCGGTGATGCCGCAGCAGTTCAAGAACCTCGCCAATCCCGAGGTGCACCGGCGCACCACCGCCGAGGAGATCTGGAACGACACCGGCGGTAACATCGATGTCTTCGTCGCCGGGGTCGGCACCGGCGGCACGATCACCGGCGTCGGCCAGGTGCTCAAGCCGCGCAAGGCTTCGTTGCGGGTGGTGGCGGTCGAGCCGGAGGAGAGCCCGGTGCTGTCAGGGGGACAGCACACGCCGCACAAGATCCAGGGCATCGGCGCGGGCTTCGTCCCTGATATCCTCGACCGCTCAGTGATCGACGAGATCGTCAAAATCAACTCGACCACGGCGATCGAGACCTCGCGCGCATTGGCGCGGCACGAGGGCATTCCGGGCGGCATCTCCTCGGGCGCCGCGATTGCCGCCGCGCTCCAGATCGGCAAGCGGCCGGAAGCTGCGGGAAAAACCATTCTGGCGGTGGTGCCGTCCTTCTCCGAGCGGTATCTTTCGACGGCTCTGTTTGAGGGAATCTAGGACATGACGGATCAACCGAGGCGGCCGCGCACGCTTGGCGATGCGCGGTCGGAGGCCGAGGCGGCGTTCAAGAAGGTAACCGCCAAGGTCGCCGTGGCGCCGCCGAAGCCGAACGTGGCGCCGGGGATCAAGGAGCAGGTCACGCTGCGCATCGACCAGGACGTGCTGGAGTTCTTCCAGGAGGGCGGCCCCGGCTGGCAGGACCGCATCAACGAGGCGCTGCGGAAGGCGGCGGGCAAGTAGGCTACCGCCGGATCCGGTTGGTCGTGCCAAGGCCGATGCGCCCAGGATCCGCGCAGCCAGCTCAGAGGACCTGCGACAGAAACCGCTGCGTGCGCTCGTCCTTGGCCGCCGTAAACAATGTTTCCGGCGGCCCGTGCTCGACGATCACACCGCGATCGGTGAAGTAGACGTGATCGGCGACCTCACGAGCGAAGTTCATTTCATGGGTGACGAGGAGGCACGTCATCCCATCCTCGGCAAGCTCTCGGATGGTCACCAGAACCTCCTTGACGGTTTCCGGGTCGAGGGCGGCCGTGACTTCGTCGAACAGCATGATGTCCGGCCGCATCGCCAGTGAACGGGCGATGGCCACGCGCTGCTGCTGTCCGCCCGAGAGTTCGCCAGGATAGCTGTCCTCCTTTCCTGCGAGCCGCACCTTGGCGAGCAGCGCTCGGGCGCGCGCTTCGACCTCGGCACGTTTCTGGCCGAGAACATGGATCGGCGCCATCATCACGTTCTGGAGCGCCGTCTTGTGCGGGAACAGGTTGTACTGCTGAAATACCATTCCGACCTTGCGCCGAAGCGCCAGCTTGTCGAGCCTGGGATCGGTGACCTCGATGCCTTCGATTTGAATGCTGCCGGACGAAATCGGCTGGAGGGCATTGATACAGCGGATCAGCGTGGACTTACCCGATCCCGATGGGCCGATGATGCAGATCACCTCGCCCTTCTTCACCGACAGGCTGATGCCTTTCAGAACCTCGAGAGCGCCGAACGACTTTCTGACTTCGACGCATTGAACGATGGGCTGATCCGGAGTCCAGGTCGCGACCATGCTTGGCTCCTCAGCGCACGCGGAATCGACGCTCAAGACGAGCGGTCCAGAGGTTGATCGGATAACAATAGAGAAAGAAGCACAGCAGTGCGAAACCGTAGAGCGGCGCGAACAGTTCCGGTCTGCCGCCTTCGGCAGCATGCACCTGCGCCGTCAGCGTCAGCATTTCCGAGACGCCCACGATCGATGCAAGCACCGTCGCCATCGCGACAAGGGCATAGATGTTCATCCAGGGCGGCAGCATTCGCTTGATGCATTGCGGCAGCATGATCAGCCACATGGTCTGGCGCCTGGTGAATGACAGCGATTCAGCCGCCTCCCATTGTGTCGACGGAACGGACCGCACGGCTCCGCGTACGACCTCGGCGACGTTGGCCATGACGGGCAGGGCGAAGCCCACGGTTGCCTTGATCCAGTCCGGCAAAGGGACGGTCGTGTTGAAGATGGTGATCTGGAAGGGCACCAGAAACATGACGAAGAACAGCAACACCAGCCAGGGCGCGTTGCGGAAGAATTGAGTCACGAACCAGCTCGCGGTGGCGAGCAACCGGCACTGTGACAACAGGGCCAGACCCAGGCCGAGACCGGCGACGGTGCCCAGCAGCATGGCGAGCAAGGAGATCAGGATGTTGAAAGCGAACCCTCGCAGCAGGAGCGGCGACCATTTCACGATGACCTGAAGCGGGGACAGCATCGTCGGTGCGGTCTGCGCCCATGCCGTGGACGCAGCCATCACGGCGCAGAAGCAGAGGATCGCGGCGGATAGCGGGCTGATCCGAACGGACATCCGGGTCGGCGCGAGACGATACGGCAGAAGGACGGCAAGCCTGTGCACTGGCTCGGCAGGCTTCATCGTGCATACCCCGGAATGTGCATTGCCCGTTCCCAGCGATGCATCAACCAGACGAGGACACCTACGAGGATGCCATAGGTCGCAAGCAACACGACCATCATTTCGAAAACGTTCTGTGATTCCGACCAGATCTGCTTGACCGCATACAGCGTCTCGGGAACGGCGATCGCGTAGGCAAGCGTGGTCGTCTTGAGCAGGTTGACGAGGTTGTTGTTCAGTGCGGGAAGGCAGACGCGAATGGCCAGCGGAAGAACGATGTGGATGTAGGCCTTGAAGCGTGTGTATCCCAGCGCCTCGGCGGCTTCCACGGTCGTCCTCGGCACGGCCTCGATGCCGGACCGGAAGATCTCCACGTTGAAGGCGGCGGCAAACAGTGACAGCGAAATGATGGCCCATTGAACGTTGCTCAGCAGTGGAACGCGCATGCCCGCCGTCTCGACGGCCGGAAGCATGGTGCCGAGCCCGAAATAGAAAAAGAAGATCTGGACCAGCGGTGGCGTGTTGCGGAAGACCACGACGAAAACATTGACGGCCAGCCGCAACAATCTGGACGGGCTACCCTGCATCAAGGCGCCTGCCGCGCCAATGACCAGGCTCAGCATGATGGTCGTGACGCTCAGAAACAGCGTCATCTTCAGTCCGCCGAGATAACGATCCCAGTCGTACGCATCGTAGAATACGGAGAAATTCAGCCCCGTCGATTCATAGAGGCGCTGAAACCAGTTGCCGATTGCCTGCATCTTGCGCGACACCGAATTGTTGAGGCAATCACCTCGGATCAGTGCATGGGCTTGACCTTTTCGGAGCGCGAGACGGATCCAGCGCTCCGCTTCACACGCCTATTTGTCCTTGTATTGCTCGTGCATGAGGAGCGAATACTCGGTCGGCGTAATGCCCCACTTCTTTTCCGCTGCCACGATGAAGCCCGTCTTCATCCAGTCCTTTGTCGTATCTTCGAGCAGCTTCTGAAGGCTGGTATTCTCGAGCGCAACGGCGATCATCCACGGTGAAGGCAGAACACCTTTCAGGGGCAAGTCGTAGTCCGTCTTCCACTCGTCCTCCAGCAACTTGCCTTGCAGAAAGGTCTGATCGTAGACATAGCCGATGCAATTGCCCTGTTTCATGGCGAACAGAGGCTTCTCCGATCCGTCAAACGCAACAATCTCGGGGCCGTAGGATTTGGCAACGTCCTTGTTGTACCAGGCCCCCGACGTTGCACATACGGGCTTTCCCTTGAGCTCGGCCCAATCCTTGATGCCGGCCTTCTTGTTGAGAAGTATGTTCACGTAGTCGGAATAATACAGAGGCTCGATGGCTTGAACGACGCGGCGGCGTTCCGGCCTGTCCGACATGGTCGCGATCAGCAGGTCAACCTTTCCCTGCTGAAGAAATTCGATTCTGTTGGACGCTGCGACCGGAACGAGCTCGAGCTTGACGCCGAGGCGCTTGGCAATGTCTGCGGCGAGATCCGGCTCGATGCCGACCACGTTTCCCGTGGGATCGCGGAAGCCGAAGGGCTTGTAGTCTGCCTTGACGCCGACGTTCAACGTGCCGCGCTGCTTGATGGCATCGACGCCATCGGCTGCTTGGGCAGTGCCAAGCATCAGCAGCGCCGCGACTCCTGTCATCATGGAACGGACAATGTCTCTCATCGGATGAAGCCTCCAGGATTTAAATCACGGCGCGCGTTGCGCGTGCTTTTTCAAGATACAAGGCTCGTGCCAAACGTCACGAAAAGCGGGAGATGGAGAATGGGCTGAGGTCGAGCGCGCTTCGACCGTCGGTCACCATCCCGGCCACGACATTGCCGATACCTGCCGAGTGCTTGAAGCCGTGGCCCGAGCACGCCGAGACGACGCAAATTCTGTCCTGGTCGGGATGGCGGTCGATGATGAAGCCCCGATCGGGCGTCACCGTGTAGATGCAGGCAGCCGCCTGCGCGACGCGCGGTGTGGCGCCGGCGAGCCGCCCTGCGACGTGCTTCCGGTACATTTCAGCCGATTCCGCGGGAGCGACGGTGCGGTCGATGGTGTCGGCCGTCGTGTTGGTCTCGTACTGCTCGGTCGCGACTTTGAGGCGACGATCGCCCGGCAATGGCGGAAAGCCGTAGAGGTAGTCGACATCCGTCGCGCCGTGCATCCAGATGAACACAGGGGCGTTGGCGCGATACGCGCTGGTATCGTCGAGCTCGTACCAATGCAGCACCTGTCGCTTCACCGTAAGCACGCGATCGAACGGCGCGCCGAGCAGGTGGGCATTCCAGCCGCCTGCCGACACCACCACCTGGTCCGCCTCGAATGTGCCTGAGGACGTCTCCACCCGAACGGCGGAGCCTCTCTGCACGATCGAGAGAACCTCGACTCCCGTGCGTATCGTTGCGCCGAGCTGCTCCGCGCGCGTCAGCTGCGCCTTGATGCAGCGCTCCGGAAAAACGTATCCTCCGCCGGGTTCGTAATAGGCCTTCTCGTTCCCCTCGAGGTTCAGGAATTGCGGGAAGCGATGAGCCACCTCTCGCCCGTCGAGCACTTCATGCGCGATGCCGAAGTCACGCGCCGCTCCGATCGAACGTGCGACGAAGTCCGGCTTGCCGTGGTGCGACGTCTCGCCGACACCGGGCGCCATGACGACGAGGCCACATGAGTTCAGCAGCTCGGCGGACGTCTCGGCCTCGAGCTCACGCCAGATCCGGTGGGTATCCAGCACCAGGGGCACGTAATCGCGGCCTTCACCGACCGCCTGCCGGGTGATGCGGGTTTCGCCGTGGCTGGATCCCATCGTGTGGGGCGGGGCGAAGCGATCGAGGCCGACCGCCTTTAGCCCTCGCTTGGCCAGTTGATAGAGGGCCGCGCTGCCCATGGCACCGAGGCCGATCACCAGAATATCCGCTTTCTCGCTCATCGATCGGGAACTGCTTAATTGTTAGGACGATCCGAAGTCTGCTTTCGGATGCGGCTCTCCTACAAGGATAATTCATATAATGAAGCCAATTTGCATGTTAATATGACTTCTGCTTAAGCTATGGATATGACGCCACCCATCCCAGACTTGCGAAGCTTGCAGATTGTTGCTGCCGTCGCGGAGTCCGGCAGCATGCTTCAGGCGTCCCGTCAGTTCGGGATGACGCAATCAGCGGTCTCTCAGGCCGTGCGGCGGGCCGAGGCCGCGATCGGCGTGGCGTTCTTCAACCGCAGCCGGAGGCCGCTTACACTGACGCGGGCGGGCCGCATCCTTGCTGGCCGGGTTCGCGATCTGAATCGCGACTTTGACGCATTGCTCGGCGCACTCCGGGAGGCAGCGAAACTGCCTGAGCGTGTCGATCTGAGGCTCGGCCTCATCGACTCCTATGCCGCCACGGTCGGCGCGCACCTCGTCAAGGAGCTCATGACGGGCGAGGTCGCACTGAGTCTGTCCGTTTGGTCAGGCCTTGCTCACTCGCATGCCGAGGCGCTCGTTCACCGAACGATCGACGCGGCGATCACATGCGATGCGATGGATGACCTGTATGATGTCGAGCGCTTCCCATTCTATCGCGAGCCAAATCTGCTGGTGGTGCCGCGCGGCATGGAGGCCGAATTTGCCGGCCTTGATCTGCGGGAGATCCTCGCTCGACATCGCCTGGTCCGGTACAGCGAACGCTCCTATGCAGGCGCTCAGGTCGAGCGTCATCTGAGCCGCCTGGGGATTCGCCCGCCACGGGCCTTTGAGTTTGACACCTCGGACAGCTTGGTCGCGATGGTCGCGACCGGGATGGGCGTGGCGATCACCACGCCGCTGTGTCTGTTGCAGGGGCTCGCTCACGCTGCCCAGGTCAGCGCGCTCCCGCTGCCGGGCCCTGGATTTTTTCGCGAAGTGCTTCTGGTGACCCGCCGGGGAGATCTCTCGTCGCTGGCGCCGCGCATCGCAGAGATGGCTCGCACGAGCATCACGACGCAGGCGATGCCGCGTATCCGGACGCTCGTGCCCTGGTTCACCCAGGATTACTAGACCGGTAGGAAAAAGCCCGGCGCGAGCCGGGCTTTTGTATTCGGGGTCTGAGCTCGCTTCAGCGGCGGAACATGCCGCCCATCATGCCGCCGACGACGCCGCCGACGAAGGCCGCGCCGGCTGCATCGCCGGCGTTGTTGCGTTGGGGAGCTGGTGCCGGCGCCGGCGCGCTGCTGCCTGCGGGGGCGCTGGCGGCGCGCCGAGCCGCCTTCTGGCTGTTGTCGCTCGCGGTCGGCGGGCCAGCCACGACCTCCGAGAGCAGCGCCTTGTGCTGAAGCTTGTTGAGGTAGCCGGACGAGGGATAGCCGCGCGCTGCCTGCCAGCGCTTGAGCACCGACCGGGTTTCGTCGCTGAAGACGCCGGTCTGCTTGGTATCGAAGCCGAGCCCGGAGAGACGACGCTGCACGTCGCGGCGCTGGTTCTTGTCGAGGCCGATCTGGTCCTCGGTGAGCTGGCTGGCATCGTCGGTGAAGGTGGCGGGATCGACGCCTGCGTTGAGCGTGCGGGTCGTCGTCGACGGTCCACTCTTGATCGCCGCAAGCCGCGCCAGTGCCAGCGCCTTGAACTGGCCGTTCGGATAGGCGGAGAGATAGGCGTTGAGCTCTTCCGGCTTGTTGGACTCCTTCACCGAGCGCCAGTACTCGAGCTCGACACCATCGGAGCTGCCGGCCGCCGCCGCCGGCACGCTGCCGGAAGCGGTCGGGGCGGCATTGGCGACTTGGGTCGTCGGAGCCTGGTTGAGATAGACGGCGCCGATCAGGTTGGTGTGGCCCCAGGGAAGCTGGCCCTTGTGGGTCTCTTCATTGACCTGGGCGCGGACCGACGTCATCGCCTGTTGGATCTCGATGCCCGGCTTGGTGATATTGTCGATCAGCGCGCGGGTGAACGGGCTGTTGTTGCCCTCCTGGCCGTCGAGCGCGGTCTGGCCGGGGCCGGTTGCGAATGCGATCAGCGTGCCTTCGCCGGACTTCATCTCGGCAAGGCCGCTCTGCACGTTGACGCTGCGGGTCGCGGAGTTCGACTTGATCTTGGCGGCGAACGGATTGTCGCGGCAGGCATCGAGGAAGACGAGCTTGACCTTGGCATCACCCATGGTCTGCTCGAGTGTCAGGTCGATGTTGATGGCCGCGCCCAGCTTGACATCCATCTCCGACTTGATGTCGGCGTCAACCGGCAGCAGGTAGTTGGTGCCGCCGACGGCGATGCCGTGACCGGCATAGTAGAACAATGCGATGTCGGAGCCCTGCGCCTTGCGGCCGAAGTCGAGCAGCTTTTCCGTCATCTGGTCGCGGCTGAGGTTGGACCCTTCGATCACATCGAAGCCGACATTCCGCAGCGTCGCGGCCATCGTCTTGGCGTCGATCGGCGGGTTCGGCAATTGCGCGACGTTCTTGTAGGAGCCGTTGCCGACAACGAAAGCAACACGGCGGTCGGCCTTCGCGGCACTGACCGACAGTGCCATGCACATCATCGCGGCGATGAGGGTGAGATAGCGCATCTGAAATCCCCAGAATCGAATTGCAGGCAGCAACAAATTGGCGGCGAACCTACACGAAAACGCCCGGCTTCGCGCTAGCGAAACGACGGTTCGCCCAACCCATTGCTTCGCGGCCGAATGTGCACGATGGAAGCCCCCTTCCAACGTGATCCAGATCACTCTCGGCCACTTTGTTTTTGTCGCGCGAGTCAGCCCGCAGGTTCACGGCGCGCGGTCGGGAGCCGGGGGCGCCGGTTTCAGATTCAGGAGGTTGCCGAACAGGATCAGCGCCGCCCCGAGCACGGTCCAGCCGTCGAGCCGCTCTGAATACAGCAGCCAGCCGGCGGCGGCGGTGAGGGGAACCCGCAGGAAGTCCATCGGGACGACCACCGTCGCGTCCGCGTAGCGCATGGCGCTGGCGAGGCAATAATGCGCGAACGTGCCGCAGACCGAGATCACGGCCACCCAACCCCAGACATAAGTGGGCGGCCAGGCCCAGACATAGAGCGTCGGCAGGAAGCCTGCGACCGACTGCACGACCAGCATCCAGAACAGGACCGCCAGCGCGCTCTCGGTGCGGGTGAGCGATTTGACCAGGGCCATGGACACGCCGAAGCCGACCGCCGCGCCGAGCGCGATCAACTGGCCTTGATTGATCTCGCCGGTCGCGGGCCGCACGATGACGATCACGCCGACGAGGCCGAGCACGATCGCGGCGATCTTCCACGATGTCATGCGCTCGGACAGGAAGCTGGCGGCGAGGATTGCGGTCCAGATCGGCATCGTGAACTCGATCGCCACCACCTGGCCGATCGGAATCAGCGTCAGCGCGAAGAACCAGCCGAGCTGCGAGACGTAGTGGATCAGATTGCGTGCGATGTGCTGGGGCAGGCGCGTGGTCTTGAGCGTCGCGAAGCCGCCGGCGCGCCGGATCATCGGATAGAGCAAGCAGAGGCCGATCAGCGAGCGGACCTCCTGGACCTGGAAGACGTTCATCTCGCGCACGGCCTCGCGGCCCGCGACCGCCATCACCAGCGTCAGCGACAGCCAGCCGGCCATCCACAATGCAGCCATCGTTTTTGACGGAGGGGTGGTCATCGGCGCGGGATGCAGAAGGCAAGGGCGTTGGAGGGCAGGCTGGTATCCGCGACATCAATACGGTTTGCAACGACCAAAACTGCGGATGCAGCGATGCGCGGGTGCGTGCTAAGGGAAGCTCAACGAGCGAAATGGGAGAAACAGCTCATGCGTATCTTGCAGCCGGCCGAATGGAAAAAACCGCGCGGCTTTTCCCATGGCGTCGTGGTCGAGGGGCCGGGCCGCTGGGTGGTGCTGGCCGGACAGACCGGCGGCGACGAGGCGGGCGACTACGCCCCTGACATGGCGGCGCAGGTCGGGGTCGCGCTGAAGCGGATCATCAAGCTCCTGGGCGAGGCCGGCGCCGGCCCCGAGCACATCGTCCGCCTGACCTGGTACCTGACCAGCCGCAGCGAATATGAAGCCGCAGGTGCCGGTATCGGCGCGGCCTGGAAGGAAACGCTGGGGCGCAATTTTCCGCCTTCGACGCTGCTCTACATCGGAGGCCTCGTGGACGACCGGGCCAAGGTCGAAATCGAGGTGACGGCGTTCGTTCCGAGCACATAAAAAAATCGATCCGGCGCGGGCGCCGGATCGATTGTGACGTGGCTGTATCGGCTTAGCGCGACAGCGAGATGTTGGCGCCGCGGAACTGGCTGTCGGCCTTCAGCGAGACCGTCTGCTTGGTGCCGCTCGTCCTCATCGCGAGGTTGGCGTTGAAGCCGGCCGCGCTGACGAGCAGCTCGTAATTCCCGCCGCTGCCGCGGCCCTGGAGCGAGCCGCTGATATTGCGGCTGGCTTCGCTCCAGCTTCCAGTGATGGCGCTGCCCTCGGCCCTGAGGTTGGCTCCGAGGTTGAACTTGTAGGCGTCGCTGGCGCAGGTCAGCGACATCTCCATCGTAGGCCCGATCGGAGCGTATTTGGCCCGGCAGCGGATCCGTTCGGTGGAGCCGTCATCCAGGGTGACGGTGCCGCCGCCGCTCCAGCTGCCCGCGAGCGGCGCAAACGGGCCGGATTGGGCCTTGCTTTCAGTGTTCGCGAACGCTGCCGAAAGCAAAACGGCGGCCGCGATCAGCAGCCGCCGGCCTCCGGCGCGAGCCTCAGTTGGTTTATTGGCGCGATGCTTCCCACCGCCCGCTGCACGGTATGCCTGCAGATGCTCCATTCCACTTCCCCGATCCGGCGTTGCCGCTGAGTTGACCGTTGGCATATGCACCATTGATCGAAACTTTCACAAGACCCTCCCGGCCGATGGTGCCGGAAACGTTAGCGCCGGGCGCGGTGATCTTGCCGTCGGAAACCGTCAGCATGGAGCTCGCGGTCGGTTCGCAGGAGCCGGACTTGGTCACGATGGTGACCTGCCAGTTGCCGTCATAGGGGGTCTGGGCGAAGGCGGAGGCGGCAAGGGTGCCGGCGAAAACTGAAGCGGCACAGAACGCCGCGATGCGACCAAAACGCATGAATTCCGTCCTTGAATTTGTCTGATATGCTGACGCTTATTCGGGCGAAATGTGACGGAAATTTGTTGCGATGCCAAATCGAAAATTGTTCCTGTGGAAACAATGGTTTATTTGTGTTTCTGGCTCCGATTTTTCAAGCAGAATCAACGCGGCTTCACGTTAAGGGTAAACGTCAGGACAGACTCGGCGCGGAAGTCGCGAACTGCTCGTCCTGAACCTTGGCCGGCAACGCCTTGTGGACTTTGACGTAATCGATCACGTCGGCCAGCAATTTGAGCCCGAGCGGGGCGAGCGCACGCTCCCAGAGCTCGCGGGCGGTCTCGCCCTTCCTGACGAAGCACCATTCCTGGGCGGCGATGGCGCCGGCATCCATGCGGTCGGCGAGATGATAGATCGTGCCGCCGGCGATCGGATCGCCTTCCTTGATGGTCCATTCCACGGCAGCCTTGCCGCGGTGACGCGGCAGCAGCGAGGGGTGATAGCCGATGCCGCCGAACCTGGCCGCGGCGAGCGCGTCCCTGCCGATCCGGGCATGGCTGTGAGCGGTGATGATCAAATCGGTGTCGGGCGCGATCTCGGAGGCGACCACCAGCTTCGGATTGGCCTGCACCACCACCTCGATGCCGGCCGCCCTGGCGGTCGCGGCGAGGCGGTCCTCGGCGTCGGCCACCACGACCCGCGCGATCGACACGCTGTGCTCCCGGAGCATGTTCAGGGTGGTTACGCCGAAATGGCGGGAGCCGACGAGGGTAATGCGCATGGGTGTCCGATCTGTCTCGCAACTGCGTCATACCCCCGATAACACGTCAGGGCGCCGTGTCACCACCCGCGGGCCATTTGCGCCGGTTATCAACAATGCGCCGGGCGCGGGACACGATGAATTGCACGATTGCGCGGCCGACCGTTCCGCGCCTACGCCTGCCGGCCGTATGACCGCTACAGCGCCGAGCGCAAAGTGCCGCGGATCTATTTCTGCGTGACCGACCAGCGTTGCCGTACGGCCACGGTCGGGCCGGAAGTGATGGATACGACGGTTCCTGTGTTTCATTTCGAACAGAAGGAATCCATCCCGCCGTTAGAGTGGCCATACCGGGGCTGGCGACATTTCAACCCTATCCATTTTCGAACCCGGCTTTGGCCGCTGGTCTCATCGCCAGCGGCCTTTTCATGCTCGGCGATCGAGAAATCGTCTGACGGTAATACGTTCTCAACCAGCCTGGCGTATCGACGAATCCGTCGCGGATTTGTATTGCGTACCGCGACACCGAAAATGTCCCGCCGGCGTGGGTGCGCCGCGCGGGCCTTTTCGCCGGGACCGATTTCATGCCGAGCGCGATTGAGCAGATCGTCGACATCTATGTCCGACTGAAGAACCGGCGCGGCCTCGACCAGCTGATGATGCACCGGCAACGGCTCGCGGTCGATTTGAAGAGCAGGTCCGGCTATGATTTCAGCCTGCCGATCAGCCAGATCGACGAGGAGATCGCGATCATCGAGGCGGGCCTCAGCCGGCTGAAAGCGGGGAATCCTGCGGCGCTTTAGCGCGCCTAGGAGCGCTTCCCGCCGTCGATCACCGTGAACAATGGCCGGGCCTTGGTCGGTTCGACCAGCAGTTCGTCGACCATGGCGCTCGCGGCCTCGACATACTTCCGTGTCGGCTTGTCCAGGGGCCTCAGCGCCTCGTCGTCGAGCGCGACCTTGGCGGCCTCGACCAGCTTGCGCATGCGCTCGGCATGGTCGTCGCCCGCGGTCAGCGTCGCGCGGGCCAGCGAGCGCAGCACGAACAGCTCGCCTTCGAGGCGGAGCAGGCGGTCGTTGAGCCTGGTGAGGACGGCGTTGAGGTCGGCCATGGCGCACGTTCGTTGCGGAAGATCCATCCTGATCTAGCGGCGATCGGTGAACGGAGTGCAAACGGCATTGGCGCAATTGGGGCGATCCCCTTCAGGCCGCGTTCCGCGCCAGATAGTCGCGTGCGAAGGCGAGGTACCAGTCGAGGCAGGCGGGATTGGCCATCGCCTCCTTGTTGATGACCTTCTCGACGGGGTGGCCGAGCAGCAGCTTCTTGATCGGCAGCTCCTGCTTCTTGCCCGACAGCGTGCGCGGGATCTCGGCGACGGCGAAGATCTCGTTCGGCAGGAAGCGGCGTGACAGGCCGGCTCGATCGCCTTGTTGATCTTGGCCCGCATCGCGTCGTCGAACGCGACGCCGTCGCGGAGCACCACGAACAGCGGCATGTAGCTGTCGCGGCCGAGATATTCGAGGTCGACGACGAGGGAGTCGAGCACTTCGGGCAAGGCTTCGATGGCGGAATAGAGCTCGCTCGTGCCCATGCGCAGGCCGTGCCGGTTGATGGTGGCATCGCTGCGGCCATAGATGATGCAGGAGCCGTCCGGATCGACCTTGAGCCAGTCGCCGTGCCGCCACACCGGCCCGCGGCCGCTGCCGTCGAAATTGTCCGGATAGGTCTCGAAATAACTGGAGCGATAGCGCGCATCGCCCTCGTCGTTCCAGAAGTAGAGCGGCATCGACGGCATCGGCTCGGTGCAGACGAGCTCGCCGACCTCGCCCGTGACGGCGCGGCCCTGTTCGCTGAAGGCTTCGACGGCGGCGCCGAGCAGGCGGCACTGCATCGCGCCGGGCGTCTGCGGCAATTCGCGGTTGCCGCCGATGAACGCGCCGGCGAAATCGGTGCCGCCGGAAATGTTCGCCCACCAGATGTCCGCCTGCGCCTTGCTGCCGTTGGTCTTCGACAGTGCGGCGAAGCGGTCGTTGAACCAGGCTTGCGTGTCGGCGCTGAGCGGCGAGCCGGTCGAGCCGAGGCAGCGCAGCCGCGACAGATCGCCGGCGGCGGCGAGATCGATTTCGGCCTTGGCGCAGTTGGCGAAGAATGCCGCGCCCGCGCCGAAGAAGGTCGCCTTCGACTGCGCCACGAAGCGCCACAGCGTGGTCCAGTCCGGCTTGTCCCTGGTGCCGCCGGGGCTGCCGTCGAAGATGCAGCAGGTGGTGCCGCTGAGCAGGCCGCCGACTTGCGAATTCCACATGATCCAGCCGGTCGACGAGTACCAGTGATAGCGCTCGCCGAAGGAATTCTGGTGATAGGAGCAGCCGATGTCGTTGTGCAGGCCGAGCAGCGCCAGCACCACGATGACGATGCCGCCATGGCCGTGCACGATCGGCTTGGGCAGACCGGTGGTGCCGCTGGAATAGACGATCCAGAGCGGATGATCGAACGGCAGCCAGGCCGGCTCGAAGGCGTCGATCGCAGCGCTGGTCCTTGCGACAATCTCGGAGAGCAGGGCATCCGGTGCGGTCGCCTCGCTGTGCAGAATGACATGCTCGACGCTCGGCAGCGATCGCCGCAACTCGGCGACGACGTCGCTGCGGTCATGTCTGCGCCCGGCATAGGTGACGGCGTCGCAGGCGATCAGCACCTTTGGCTCGATCTGCTTGAAGCGGTCGATCACGGCGGGCGCGGCCATGTCGGGCGCGCAGACGCTCCAGCCCGCACCTAAGCTGGCGCTTGCGAGAAACGCGATGATGGTCTCAGCGATGTTGGGCAGATAGGCCGCGACGCGGTCGCCGGGCTTGATGCCGCTATCCTTCAGATGCAGCGCGAGCGCGGCCGCCTTGCGCCGCAGCTCCGGCCAGCTCGTTTCCCTCAGCCTGCCGTCCTCGCCGCCACTGACGATCGCGGGCAGGCCTGCGGCATGCGCGGCGTCGACATGCCGGAACACCTGCCGCGCATAGTTCACCTGCGCGCCGGGAAACCAGACCGCGCCGGGCATCTTGCGCTCGGTGATGGCGGCCGCAAACGGAGTCGGCGACTGCAGATCGTAATAGTCCCAGATGCTGCGCCAGAACGCATCGAGATCGCGCACCGACCATTGCCGCATCTCCTCGTAATTCGCGAAAGAGAGGCCGCGGTGCTCGGCGAGCCAGTTGCGATAGAGAGCGATCTGCGGGACGAAAGGAGCGGTCATTTTGTATCGACTTCAATTGCGGGGAAGGGGAATTTATGTCGAAAACAACCCCATGCACAGTAGCGGAAACATTGAAAGCATTCGCCATTTTCAGTCGCTGCCAAGCAGGCCCTTCTCGGACGCCGTCTGACGCGAACAGCTCACAGATATCGCGACGGCGCGTCGCACCGCGTCGTCCGGATTTGACACGTCGGGCAAAACACCGGCAGACTGGCATCATCGAAAAATTCGTCACACCTGCGCGGAGAAATCCGCCGCGGGTTTTTTCATGCCGGTTAAACGCGAAGCCGAAGATGACGTATGTTCGTCGACTTCAACAAAGAAGCCGAAAGCATTGAACGAGACGTCGACCGGAAATATCGTGACGGCTGAGGGCCTGGTCACGACATGATGCAGATCAACAAAACAGGCGCGTGCAAGCAAATCTCCGGAGGCACCATGAACCGTCGTGATTTTGGTATCGCACTTGGCGCGCTGCCGCTTTTATCGTCGATTGTTGGAGCAGTATCTCGAGCCGAAGCGGCGGAGGTAGCGAAGCCAAAGATCGGCATGCTGATCTACCCTGGTATGATCTTGCAGGACCTGGTTGGGCCGCAAACCGTCTTTTCGATACTTCAGGCTGACGTCAGGCTGGTCTGGAAGGATAAGAACCCGGTCGCGACAGATGTCGGCATCGCTGTCTCCGCGAGCGATACGTTTGACACCTGTCCCGCGAACCTGGATGTCCTGTTCGTGCCGGGCGGCCTCGGCGGATCGATAGCCTGTATGAAGGACGCGGACGTCATTGGATTCCTCGCGTCGCGCGGTCCTCGCGCGCGGTATGTGACAAGCGTTTGCACAGGATCGTTGGTTCTCGCCGCGGCGGGCTTGCTCAGAGGTTATCAGGCAACATCACATTGGTACGTTCGCGACCTGCTGCCCCTGATGGGCGCTATCCTCAAGGTGGAGCGGGTCGTCGAGGATCGTAATCGTTTGACTGCTGGAGGTGTGACCTCCGGGATCGATTTTGGGCTGACGCTTGCAGCCCGCCTGGCTGACGAGGACACAGCTAGGCGGATACAGCTTTTGATCGAATACGATCCAAAGCCACCTTTCGCCGCTGGCAGCCCGGAGAGTGCCGGCCAGGCGCTAGCGGGCGAGATACTTCAGCGCCGTGCACCCCTCATTGCGTCGGCTCGGAAAGAGGCCGAGATGGCCAAAGAGAGGTTGGGTATCTAGCACTACTTTGGCAGAATTGGTTTGCGCCACTGTTTTTCAAGGATTTGCTTTCGGCAATATGGGCACTGCTGAGACGGCGGCCGAAGGATGAGATCGACGATGGCGTGACGTACGGCGGGCATGGTTGGCTGGGGCGGAGGCCCGTTGATTCTTTTTTTTCCGCCCCGCATATGCGAGGCGACGATTTTGCAGGAAGGCGTAGGCAATCATTGTCATAAGGGCGTGGCGATGAAGACCTTGCCATGATCGCCCTTCGAAGTGGTCAAGTCCAAGCTCCTCCTT